>JADGOT010000359.1 GCA_017882805.1 Glaciihabitans sp.
CGGCCCGAAGCGGCGATCGCCGCATCGGCGTTCGTGACCAGCTCCGGGATGATCTGGACGAGGTCGACTCCGCCCTGCGCGAAGTTCTCGCGGAAGTACCGGCCGCGCGCGGTGCCGAACCTCATCGCCGAACGATCCAAGGCCTGCACTGAGCTCATCGGCGAGAGTGTCCAACGGACCGCGGACAGAACGTCGACAGCCTGGCGACGGATCCGTCCGGACCGGCAATTACCGTCAGGTCGCGATGAGCGATCCCGCGCGGTTACGAGTGTCCAACGAGGAGCTCGCGACTGTCCGCGAAGCGATGCGCGAGCTCGGCCGGCTGCTCGAGCAGCTCGAGGAGGGTCAGCTCGAGAAGGTCGTCCTGACGCAGCGCAACCAGATGCGCGCGGTGCTGATCACGGTCGAGCGCTACAGCGAACTCGAACGTGACGTGGCATGAGCGGCCGTCCGGGAACGGACTGCGCGCCGCTGCCGAAACGGGTACCAAAACAACCAAATCCGACCTCACGCAACCGGACCCAGTTTCACGAAATCCCTGCAAACCGCAGGTACCCAACACCACTGAAGCGACTTATAACCCGAAGGTCGCGGGTTCGAATCCCGCCCCCGCTTGGAGTATCGCAAGGTCGAGATGAGGAACTCTGAAAGGCCCAGCCATCGTTGTGCAACGGAGGTCGACTCAGATCGAGCATCGAGCTTTCGTTGGCGGTAGGGTCCTGCTGTGGTGGATGCGGATGGGCTGACGCCGGGGCCGCGAGATCATCTGATTACACGAGCGTTTGAGCGGCTGCTCCAGCGGCTCGATGCAGAGTTCCGCGAAGACATCCCGCTTGACCCTTACGAGGGGCCGGAGCGGCTCGCACGACACGCGATGGGCGAGATCGCGCGGCAGCTCGCGAGCGACGATGATGCGGATGCTCAGGCGACCGTTCAGTCAGAGCGACCTTCTAGTTAACGCCGAGGGCCAGCCAAACATCGGCTCGGAACTGAAGGCGGAGCTGGCGACCGCGGACTCCGTCGATCTCATTTGCGCCTTCGTTATCTGGACCGGTGTCCGACACCTCCGCCAGTCGTTGGAGGACGTCATTCGCAGGGGCGGTCAGGTCAGGGTGATCACGACGACTTACATGGGGGCGACCGAGAAGCGGGCGGTCGACGCGCTGTTCGATCTTGGAGCACAGATCAGGGTCGCCTTCGATGCCCGGACGACGAAGCTTCACGCCAAGGCGTGGCTGCTTCATCGCGAGAGTGGTCTGACGACCTCATTCGTCGGCTCCTCGAACCTTTCGCACACGGCCCTGTTCGATGGCCTGGAGTGGAACGTCCGGCTGTCATCGATGGACGCAGCGCACGTGATCGAGAAGGTTCGGATGATGTTCGAGAGCCATTGGGCTTCTGAGCACTTCGCGCTGTACGACCCGGCGGTGAACGGCGAAGCGCTCGAGCTGGCGCTTGCGGAGCACGACCGCAGATCTCTGGGCGAGGTCTCGACGATTTCCTTCGCCAACCTCGACGTGCGCCCCTACCCCCATCAGCAGCGGATGCTCGACATGTTGATGGTGGAACGAGAGCGTCAGAATCGGCATCGGAACCTTGTGGTCGCGGCGACCGGGACGGGAAAAACGGTGGTTGCGGCGCTCGACTATCGCCAGCTGGTCGAGCGGCACGGCGATCTATCGCTCCTGTTCGTCGCCCACCGCGAGGAGATCCTCAGACAATCCTTGAGGACATATCAGGCTGTCTTGCGAAGAGGTGACTTCGGCGAAATCCACGGCGCCGGACGGATCGCAGAAGGACGCCATGTGTTCGCGATGATCCAGTCGCTGCAGGAGGCGAAGATCAAGGGGATAGCACCAGACGCGTTCGACGTCGTGGTGGTCGATGAGTTCCACCATGCCGCGGCGGACAGCTACGACCGGCTACTCAACCACCTCCAGCCAAAAGAGCTACTCGGTCTCACCGCGACGCCCGAACGCCTCGACGGTCGCGACGTCACCGAGTGGTTCGAGTACCGGATCGCTGTCGAGCTCCGTCTCTGGGAGGCGATCGACCAGGGATTCTTGGTGCCGTTCCAGTACTTCGGCGTCGCTGACGGCACCGACCTGCGCCAGCTCAAGTGGCGGCGCGGTGGCTACGCCGCTGAAGACCTGAGCAAACTCTTGACCGGTGACGACATCCGCGTCGCCAAGCTGCTCGAAGCTGTTCGACGCATCGTCCTCTATCCGGGACAGATGCGCGCGCTGGGCTTCTGTGTGTCGAAAGAGCACGCTCGTTATATGGCCCGCAAGTTCACCGAGTCCGGGCTCAAGAGCATCGCGCTGACGGGCGACGACTCGAGCGAGGTCCGAGACAAAGGTCTCGGTGATCTGAAGGCCGGCCGGATTCAGTGTGTCTTCTCGGTCGAGGTCCTTGGGGAGGGCGTTGACGTCCCGGACGTCGACACGGTGATGCTGCTGCGGCCGACAGCGTCAGCGACGTTGTTCACCCAGCAGCTCGGCCGCGGGCTGCGCCGAGCGCGCGGCAAGAGCAGCCTCACGGTCATCGACCTCATCGGCCAGCAGCACCGCGAGTTTCGTTACGAGGATCGCCTGAAGGCGATCCTGGAGGCACGGCGCGGCAAGGTCCTCAAGCAGGTCGAGGAGGAGTTCCCGTTCTTGCCGGCTGGCTGCACCGTCGATCTCGACCGACAGAGCCGGGAAATCATCCTCGACAACCTGAAAACGGCGGTGCGGCGATCGCGCTGGTCGACGCTCGTCGCCGATCTCAAGCGCGAGCCGGATGGCACTCGCCTCGCAGACTTTCTGGAGAAGCACGATCATCGCCTGGAGGACATCTACAAGCAGCGCGATCACTCGTGGACACAGCTGAAGAGCCAGGCCCATCACTCGACGGCCGGAGCTTCTGACGTTGAGTTCGAGCGCCAGATTCTGCGCGCCCTGAGTCGGGTGACACATGTCGACGACCCAGAGCGAATCCAGCTTTACAGCTCGATCTTGCGCGAGCCTGAGCCGCCGCCGCCCGATGCGCTCGATGAGCGGCAGCGACGGCTGATGACCATGCTCGCCTGGAATCTGGGTTCGGGAACTGGATCGTCGCCCACACTCGACGACTTCTTTCTCGGTCTGTGGCGAGAAGAAGAGGTGCGGGATGAGCTGACCCAGCTTTTGGAGCTCTTGGATCAGGAGTCGAATACGCGTAGCCGTCCGTCGCAGCTCGCCCCAGAGGTACCGCTCGTCCTACACGCCCGGTATACGCGGACGGACGTACTCGCGGCCCTCGGCATCGGCGATGGAGTCAAGCCTCCGCCATCGCGCGAGGGACTGACGTCTACTCCCGACGGAAGGTCCGACGCATTTTTCGTCGATCTTCAGAAGGCCGAGCGCGACTACTCGCCGACAACCATGTATCGCGACTACGCCATCAACCGGGAGCTGTTCCATTGGGAATCGCAATCGACCCAGGCACCGAACCAGCCGAGGGTGCGTCGGTGGATCGAGCACCAGCAGCGCGGCGGCGACATCCTGCTTTTCGTCCGCGACAAGAAGCGGTCGGAGCTCGGAACCCAGCCGTTCACGTTCCTCGGGCCGGTGACATACGTGGACCATCACGGCGAGCGGCCGGTTGCCTTCACGTGGAAGCTCCCCGAGCAGATGCCCGAGGAATTGTTCGAGGTCGCGAGGAGTGTCGCGGCGGCATAGCCGTTTTCGGCTCGTGACCGGCGCGGGAGCGCGGCGGTCCACCAGGCGATGCCGTCACCGATGACGCCAACGCTGCCACGGAGCCGTGCGGACGATGGGGAGGACGCTTGGGGTTGCCGGCACGCTAGCGACAGCGATGCGCGGCAGATGCCGTCGTCGGCGCCGGGTGACAGTCCATCGTGGGCAGCGTCGCGCGTGGCGGCGGGAACCAGTTCGGCGACGGCGCGGGTCCGCCCGTCACGAGCGTGCGCGCGGCGATCGCCGCGCGCAGGTCGTCGCTGCGGCGAGCCGGTAGGGTGTCCCGCCGAGGATGCAAGTCGACTCCGGGGGATACGCCTCGACCGTGATCGAGGCGGGCGAGAGCGCCGCGCGGGCCGAGCGCGACGGCTACGACGGCTGGTGGGTCGCCGAGACGC
>JADGOT010000360.1 GCA_017882805.1 Glaciihabitans sp.
CGATCCTCGCCAAGACGCCGGCCGATCAGTTGGCCGCGGGCGCGCTCGCGGGTGTGCGGCTCTTCAAGCGCGCCGAGCATCTCGATGCGGGGGCCACCCGGGCCGCTGCGGAAGCGGCGCCGGACGATGTCGACGCCCAACTTGCGGCCGCCGACGTCGACATGCTTGAGGGCCTCGTCGACCAGGCGTTCAAGCGGTTGGTCGATGTTGTCGCCCGTACATCCGGTGCCGACCGCGATCGCGCGCGAGTACATCTGCTCGGACTCTTCGATGCAGCCGGCCCCGACGATCCGTCGATCCCGGCCGCCCGCACGGCATTGAGCCGCGCCCTGTTTTAGCCGCGCGCTATCATTGTTGTAGCAAGGATAGGGCGTACTACCTCGTGCGGAGGCGCTTGTCCTGCGCGTTATCGGTGCGGTGGCATAGATAGGGAGAGGGCCTTTGTCGGTGTCCACCGGGCCACGTCGTCGCGGGAAGACCCAGATAGGCGTGCTCGATGATGTTGGCGCGCTTGCAACAAACCGTCGGCTGCTGCTCGGTCTTACTCAATACGACCTCGCCGATCTCGCGGGTGTGGGCATTTCCTCTGTGCGAGCCCTGGAAGCTGGGCGAGAAACGCTGACCCTCGCTATCGCATTGTCGATACTCAACGCACTTGGTCTCACCGTTGCAGTCGGCCCCCGATCGGGCCTGTCGTCGTGGTCGGCTGCCGTGGTGTTGAAGCTGCCTGCCATCGTCGGGGTGAACGATCCTGACGAATGAGCGCGAGGCGGGGCGACAAGCCGAGCCGTCAGGTCGCTTTCGGACGGCGGCTGTGCTTCGTGCGTTTGTAGGCGGTCACCGCTTGGCGGGAACTGCGCCAAATACCGTCGCTGCCCTGACGAGCGTCTAGTCGTCCCCGTTGCGCCGCTTGGCGCAACGCCGTGACGCTGAAATCCTTATTCGCCAAGGCCGTCAGTGGAACCATTCGCACAGGCCCAGCGATGCTAGGCACGATGAAACGGTTGAGATTGTCGAGCATCGCCCGCGCGATGAGTTCACCGAGCGAGCCGTAGTCTTCGTGGTCCGCCTTGGTCAGGCCGGCGAGGTAAGCCTCGCGTTCGCGCTTGAAGATGACGACGGGCGGATACCCGAGTCGCACAAGAATCAGGTTGAGGGCCAACCGGCCCGCTCGGCCGTTTCCGTCGAGGAATGGATGCGTGCGCTCGAATTGGTTGTGCAGCTTCGCCAGCTGTTCCGGTAGCGGGAGTGACAGCACATCCCCGGCGAGGACCTTCTCGCCAGTTTCGCAGACGGTTTGGATCCAGTCGGTGATCTGAGCGGGCACCTCTGGCCAGGGCGGCGGAGCCATTCCACCGGGGAAAGCCCGGATGTCGTGGCGCCGGAAGTTGCCCGGTGCCTCGTCGTCATACGCGGCATCATGAGGTGCGACATCCCAGACCGGTGTCATTGCCATGTGGTGGATTCGCCGCAACTCGTTCAGGTTGATGAGTCCGCCGTCGCTCCACTCATCAGGCTCAAGAGCCTGTCCGTAGACCCACCGAGCCGCATCCGCGTAGCCCTTGACCTCGGCATATTCCTTCAACGGTTTCGCCCCGACGGCGCGGCCTTGGTCCAACAATTGCTGAACCTCACGCAGAACGAGCGTGTTTCCCTCGAGCGCCGTCGAGTGGTGCGCTTCCTGGTGCCAAATCTCGGACCAGATGGACTCCGACTCCGTCGGTGACGGCAGTCCGCCCAGCTTCTCGCGAAGCTCATCGATTGCGTTCTCGAGTCTGGCGTAGACGGTGGCCCGGCTGGGGCGGCCGCGGGACATGTGGTGGTCGCGCCTCCGATTGAGGTGGTGACTGTAGCCAGTTAGTTGATGAGCGCCGCCACAACCAAATCAAACATATCAAGTGTGGCGCTAGTTGATACATCAGACCGCGAGCTAAATGAACATATCAAGACTGCTCTTACGCCACGAAGATGCAGAACGGGTGGCCGGCCGGATCCGCGAACACGAACAACGGCTCGTCCGTGTGATGGGTCCGGTCAAGCAGTACGTCTGCGCCGAGGGCTTCCGCTCGCACACGCTGGCGGTGCAACTCAGCGGCGCTCGTGACGGTGAAGTCGACGTGCAACTGCATCGGGACGTCGGGCTTGGGCCACGTTGACCGAGGCAGCTGATCGACTTGTTGGAAAGCGAGTCTGCGCACGCCCTCGGAGTCAACGAGTACCAGCCAATCCGCTGCGTCGAGTTTGCCGTCCGGGGGCGGTTCGTCGCCGGGCCGGTATGACAGCCCGAGCAACTGCCGGTAGAACTCGGCCAGTTCGCGCGGGCTGGTGGTGTCGAGAACGGTGTGCAGCAGCTGGGGATACGCGGCCATGTTTCACCCTAGAGCGCTGCTCGGCGTCCCCGCTGCTATCCTTACCTCTACGCTGAAGTAAGGAATCACGATGGATGTTGCGGCGAGGGTGA
Organism: Glaciihabitans sp.; assembly: GCA_017882805.1. GTDB lineage: Bacteria > Actinomycetota > Actinomycetes > Actinomycetales > Microbacteriaceae > Galbitalea. Next base: position 2,462 of record JADGOT010000360.1, read on the forward strand.
CTTCGAAGGGCCAGGTCACTGTCCCGAAGGCCGTCCGCGACGCGCTCGGCATAGAGACTGGCGACGAAGTGGTCTTTCGGGTCGACGGCAATCGGGCAGTGCTCGCGCGGACGCCCGACTTTCTGGGCTTGGCCGGAACCGTCAAGGTGCCGGCCGCAAAGCGAAATGCTGTGTGGGACGACGTGCTGCGTGCGGCGCGCGTTACCCGCGCACAACCTCGCGAATGAGTGCGTTCGTTGATACGAACGTCCTCATCCGGCACCTCACCGGAGATC
>JADGOT010000361.1 GCA_017882805.1 Glaciihabitans sp.
ACGCCATGCGAGGCGTGGACTTCGTGTTTCATGCCGCGGCGCTCAAGCAGGTGCCATCCTGCGAGTTCTTCCCCGCACAAGCGATCCTTACCAACGTCAACGGCAGCGCCAACACGATCGAGTCCGCAGCTGCGGCCGGAGTTCAGTCTGTTGTCTGCTTGAGCACCGACAAGGCGGTGTATCCCATTAATGCGATGGGCATGACCAAGGCTCTCATGGAAAAGACTGCCCAAGCTTTCGCGCGTAACAACCCGGGGTCGAAAACCATTGTCTCGATCGTTCGGTACGGCAACGTGATGTACTCCCGCGGCTCCGTGATCCCGCTGTTCGTCGAGCAGATCAAGGCCAGGCGCCCACTCACGCTGACCGATCCGACGATGACCCGATTCCTTATGTCATTGGCGCAGTCGGTCGATCTGGTCGAGTACGCCTTCAGCCACGCGGCGTCCGGTGACCTGTTCGCGCGTAAGGCGCCTGCCTCGACGGTGGAGGATCTAGCGCGGGCTCTGATAAGTCTGCTCGGTGCCGAGTCCGCTCTGCGCACAATCGGGACGCGGCACGGCGAAAAGCTCTATGAGACGCTCCTCAGCCGCGAAGAGATGGCGAAGGCCGAGGACCACGGGACCTACTACCGCATTCCGCTGGATACGCGCTCGCTGGACTATGGGCTCTACGTAGACGAGGGTGACCGGGCCCAGATCGCGGTTGATGACTACACCTCGCACAATACCCAACGCCTTGACGTCGACGATGTCGCAGACCTGTTGCGCACGCTGCCAGAAATCCAGCGGCTGCTCGGGGCGCAGGGGTGAAGGTTGCGGTTACCGGTGCGTACGGATTCCTCGGCTGGCATGCGCGCTGTGCACTCAAGGCGCGAGAGGACCAGTTCGTCGCCGTCGGGCGGTCCGTGGCCGAGAACGCCGACCGTTTGGCGGTCGCCGTAGCGGATGTCGACGTCGTCCTGCACCTCGCGGGCGTGAATCGCGACGAGGCCGACGTCCTACGGGGGAAGAACCTCTCACTCGCCCGAGACCTCACCAGGGCCATCGAACGCTCGGGAAGTCGTCCGAGCGTTGTCTATGCCAACTCGATCCAGTCGGGCAACGGCACTCCGTTCGGCGACGGCAAGCAGGCTGCAGCGGATCATCTCGCCGCGTGGGGCCGCACGTCAGGCGCAGCGGTGGCCGACGTCCACTTGCCGAACCTCTTCGGTGAGCACGGACGCCCGCATTACAACTCGATTGTCGCGACCTTCTGCCACGAGCTCGCGCGTGGTGGCCGGCCGGTCATCCAGGAGGATCGCGAGATACCGCTCCTGCATGTCCAAGATGCGCTGGACGGCCTGTTCGGCCTCGCCACGAGCGCGTACACGGGGATCGTCCGTCCCGAGGGTCGTCCTGCGTTGGTCTCCTGGGTGCTCGAGCTGCTGGAGGGATTCCACGGTCTGTACGCCACCGGCGATATCCCGAACGTCATTGATCCGCTTCACCTGGGCCTATTCAACACCTATCGGTCGTTCTGCTTTCCCGAGCTCTTCCCGATTCACCCGCCGATGCGGGCGGACGATCGGGGCCACCTCTTCGAGTGCGTTCGTTGCCATGGTGGGCAGGCCCAGGTATTCTGCTCGACGAGTCATCCGGGGATCACACGCGGCGACCACTTTCACCGCCGGAAGGTGGAGCGCTTCATGGTGCTCAACGGGACGGCCGAGATCACGCTCCGGAAGCTCTTCGATGACGCGGTCGTCTGCTTTGAGGTGTCTGGAGAGGAGCCGTCCATCGTCGATATGCCTACGATGTGGGCGCACTCGATCACGAACACCGGAGACGCCGAGCTCATGACGATGTTCTGGGCTCACGAAATTCTTGACCCGCAAAGTCCCGATACCTACCCCGAACTTGTCCGTGTGAGGCCATCCGAGGGAGGTGATTGTGGCTGATCGGCTCAAGATGATGACCGTCGTCGGCACACGTCCGGAGTTAATCCGCCTCTCACAGACGATCGCGCGGTTGGACCGATTTACTGACCACGTGCTCGTCCACACGGGGCAGAACTACGACTATGAGCTCAACGGGATCTTCTTTGAAGATCTCGGTATCCGGCCGCCGGACCTTCACCTCAATGTCGAGACGGATAGCCTCAGCGCCGTGCTCGGCGGTGTGCTGGTCGGCACCGAGCGCGCACTGCTGGATCAGCGACCGGATGCGCTGGTAGTGCTCGGAGACACGAATAGCTGCATCGCAGCGGTGATGGCGCGCCGCCACCAGGTGCCCGTCTACCACCTCGAGGCGGGCAACCGGTCGTTCGACGACAACGTGCCCGAGGAGGTGAACCGGCGCATGGTCGACCATGTGGCCGACTTCAACCTCGCCTACACGGAGCACGCTCGCCGAAACCTTCTTGCCGAGGGCTTGCACCCGTCGCGGATCCTTGTGACGGGGTCGCCCATGCGTGAGGTGCTGGACCACCAGGCACCCGCAATTGTGGCGAGCCGTGTGTTGGATGAACTCGGACTCGACGAACGTAGCTACTTTCTCGTCAGCCTCCACCGTGAAGAGAATGTGGACGAGCCCGAGCGGTTGCGCTCGCTGCTTGAGGCGCTCGCTCAGTTGTCTGCCGAGTTTGTGATGCCGGTCCTGATGTCTACTCACCCGCGCACGAGGCAGCGACTGGATGAGATGCGGGAGGTGAGCTTCTCCGGCCTCCAATTACACAAGCCGTTCGGCTTCAGCGACTACGTCCGACTTCAGCGCTCCGCGTACTGCGTTCTCTCTGACAGCGGAACGATTAGCGAGGAGTCCTCGATCCTAAACTTTCCCGCGGTGACTTTGCGATCGCGGATCGAGCGGCCGGAAGCGCTTGATGCCGGCGTGATCATCACAACGGGAGTTAGCCCGGGACCGATCGTCGACGGAGTCCGCATGGTGCTCGAGCAGCACTCTGAAAGCGGCACTCGAAGCATTCCGAGCGAGTACCTGGTGAGCGATTTCTCGAGTCGAGTCGTCAGCTACATTAGATCAACGGCGTCAACTCATCACGAGGTTCGTGGAATCCGAAAGCGATCAGTCGTATGGACGCAGCGATGATGCCAGCTGAAGCTACGAAATTTGGGTGTGTGTCGCCGCGTCGCAGAACTACCAGGACCGACTGGATCCCTACACAAATGTGGGATGGATCGAAAGAGGACAGGATGGCTGATCTCTTGGTAATCGGCCTTGGTTATGTCGGTCTGCCATTGGCTCAAGCTGCCGTCCGTGCGGGTCTTTCGGTAGCTGGATTGGACGTAGGCGAGGCCACGGTATCTGGACTGAACGCGGGGACGTCTCATGTGGATGACCTGAGCGATGACGAGATCAGAGAGATGCTTGACGCCGGGTTCTGTGCGACGATGGATGCAGCGGCGATTGCTGATGCCAACACCGTCGTGATCTGCGTACCCACTCCATTGTCATCGGATGGACGGCCAGATCTCGAAGCGGTCATCAATGCTGCAGACTCCATCTCCGACAAGCTCAGTCCAGGCGTGCTCGTTGTACTCGAGTCGACCACGTATCCCGGCACTACCGAGGAAGTCGTGCAGCCGATTCTTGAGCGATCGGGCCTTCAAGCTGGCGTTGATTTCAACCTTGCGTTCTCTCCGGAACGCATCGACCCGGGTAATCCGCTGTATGGAATCACGAATACGCCGAAGATTGTAGGCGGGGTTTCGCCGTCCTGTACCGATCGGGCGGCTTCGTTCTATGGTCGCTTCATACAGGCTGTCATCCGAGCTAAGGGAACTCGCGAAGCAGAAATGGCCAAACTGCTCGAAAACACCTATAGGCACGTTAACATTGCCCTCGTCAACGAGATGGCCCAGTTCTCGAAAGCGCTAGATATCGACATATGGAATGTCATAGAATGCGCGAGCAGCAAGCCGTTCGGATTCCAGGCGTTCCGCCCCGGGCCAGGCGTGGGGGGCCATTGCATCCCCATCGACCCTAACTATCTGAGCCACACCGTTAAATCCAGACTCGGGCACCCGTTCCGCTTCGTAGAGCTTGCGCAAGAGATCAACGCAGGCATGCCGGCGTACGTTGGTACGCGGATTCAGGGTCTTCTGAACGAAGTCGGCAAGCCAGTCAAGGGTGCCCGGATTCTACTATTGGGAGTAACTTACAAGGCTGATATCGCCGACGCCCGCGAATCACCCGCTCGGCCGCTCGCAGCAATCCTCCGAGATATGGGCGCTCGCATCGAGTATCACGACCCGCTTGTACGCAGATGGACGTTTGACGACACCGTTCTAGATTGTGTCGCGCATCTTAAGCGGGCTATGCACGACTGTGACATCGCCGTCTTACTTCAGGCGCACCGAAGCTACGATCTCGCGTCGATAGCGGCAGACGCCCCATTGCTATTCGATACGCGTGGGATTTCTAACACGCCCGACACGCACCGTCTTTAGCATGGCGCCTGAGCGCATGGGGGCGTGCCGAGGGGATGCCCGTGATTCCAAGGAGTCGCCTGCCGATGCAGTGAGGGCATGAGGGGCACGGCAAATGAAGCTCGGCGTGTACGCCCAGTGGTACGACCCAGAGCCAGGCCCGGCGAGCCTGCCCGGCGTGTACGCGAGAGCACTTGCCGCGCGCGGGCATGAGGTCCGTGTCTTGACCGGCTTTCCGAACTACCCGACTGGTCGCCTGTACCCCGGCTACACCGGACGACGAGCACTTATCGAAACACGCGACGACATACCTGTGCATCGTGTCCCGCTCTATCCCAACCATGGGCAGTCGGCCGCGGGCAGAGTCGCCAACTACGCCTCGTTCGCCTTGTCGGCGGCCGTCTTTGGGGCGAAAGACTTTGCCAAAGCCGATGCTCTCTGGGTCTACAACTCGCCTGCCACGGTTGCCCTGCCGCTCCTGCTCCGTCGTCGTCGGAGCAGAACGCCTTTTCTGCTCCACGTGCAGGATCTCTGGCCGGAGAGCGTGGTGGCGAGCGGGATGCTGCCCACCGGTGCGCTCGGATCGATCGCAACGTCCGGGATCCGTGCCCTGGTCCGGCACGCCGAAGCGGCCGCGAGCGCTATCGCCATCATTTCGCCCTCTGTCGGGGGCTTGCTTGTTGCCAACGGCGTTCCGCGGGAGAAGATCGCCTACGTGCCGAATCCCACGGCCGAATCGCTGTTCTACCCGCGGACGAGGCGCCCCGAGATTCGGAGCCAATTCGCGGCGCCAGCCGACTTCGTCCTGATGTACGCCGGGAGTCTCGGCCATGTGCAAGCGCTCGAGGTGAGCATATTGGCCATGGAACTGCTGAAGGATCGACCCGACATCAAGCTGGTGCTTGTGGGTTCTGGGATCGCTGAACCGTCATTGCGCGAGCTCGTAACGCGCCTCGGGTTGAAGTCTGTGGTATTCCACGGGCGCACCAGCTCAGAGCGCGTCCCAGATCTGATGGCGGCTGCCGACGTCCAGCTGGTCAGCCTCCGCGACGACCCGTTTCTGGCCGCGACGACGCCCAGCAAGATTCAAGCCATCCTGGCCTCAGGTATGCCGATCCTCGCGGCTCTGAAAGGTGACGGCGCCGATCTCGTACGCCGGTCTGGCGGTGGCCTGGTGTGCCAGCCGGCCGAGCCGGGAGAGTTGGCGGCAACGATCCGGAGATTTGCAGACATGTGCGGTGCCGAGCGAGCGCTGCTTGGCCAGAGCGGACGGGATTATTACGGGGCACACATGTCTGCGAGCCGGACCGCCGGCGTGGTTGAGGACCTGCTTGTGAGGATCGCGAACAAGTGAACGGCAAGGAGCTTTGCGTAGACGTCGCGGGGGCGTCCACTGGAGGTGCGGCACGCTTTCGATCCGAGTTGCTGGGCTATGTTGCAGCCCACGCGGAGACGACTGTGAGGGTCATCGGATTAAGTCGTCCGATATCAGCTCCGTGGTTAGTCCAGCGCGAGGCGGTGGCTGGGCGCTCGGCTCGCCTGGCGGTGAACAACGTGTGCTTTGTCGGCCCGGGCCGGAAAACGGTGTTGCTTCGCAACGCGCTTCACTTCCTGCGCCCTGCCGAGCAGCAGGACTACCTGGACAAGCTCCCGGGCATGGCCGCGCAGACTCGCATTGTTCACAC
>JADGOT010000362.1 GCA_017882805.1 Glaciihabitans sp.
CCCGCCGGCTACGGGAAGACGACGCTGGCCCGGGAATGGCTCAAGGGGCGCGAGGGTGTGGCCTGGTACAGCGGCCGGCCGGCGATGGCGGACGTGGCTGCGCTCGCTTCTGGCTTGGTGACCGCTTTCGCGACGGAAGACGACGCGCGAGATAGGGCGCTCGAGCGCGTCCAGATACTGGCCACGCGGGGGCAATCGCCCGAGGCTCTGGCCAAAGCCGTGGCGATCGCCGTTCCGCCGGCTGCATCGATCCTCGTCATCGACGACTGCCATCTGGCGGCCTCCCAAGACTCAGAGGCCCTTCTCGCGGCGCTGACGATGAACACACCACTCCGGATTCTGCTGATCAGCCGCGCACGACCAGCATGGGTGACATCGCGGATGGTCGTCTATGGCGAGGCCTCGATGGTCGAGATGTCCGATCTGGCGTTCACGGGTGAAGAGGCCCGTGCGGTGATCGGTCAAGGATCGGAGGCCGCAACGTCCGGTTTGCTCTCGAAGGCGCACGGCTGGCCCGCGGTGATCGGACTGGCAGCCCAGCGCGGCAGCGCTGCATTGCGCGCCGAGCTCCCCACGAGCGATCTCTATGCCTTCTTCGCGGAAGACCTCTTCCGTCATGCGGAACCCGACCTGCAGGAGGCCCTGATCCTCCTCGCTCTCGGCGGTGACGCGAACCCGGACGTCGTGCGCGCACTGCTCGGAGACGACGACGAGACGATCCTCCTCAATGCCTGGGAGCACGGCTTCTTGGGACCCGAAACCGGGCGGCTCGAGATTCATCCGTTGCTCAGAGCGTTTCTGCTCGAGCGGCTCGACGATCTCCCGGCCGAGCGAGCCGAGCAAATTGTCCGCACCACCGTGGGAGTCCTTGCAACAAACGAACTATGGGACGAGTGCCTCACCGCCCTCCAGCACTTTCCGATGACAGACATCATCGCGTCGATCCTGAAGGAGTCGTTGGCCGACCTCCTGACCTCTGGGCGAATTGCCACGGTGAAACGCTGGGTGGATCTAGCCCAAGAGAATCACGTCAGCGACCCGATGTTGCTCTTGGCGGAGGCTGAGATTGCACTGCGAGATCGCGACGATTCGGGTGCACAGATCCTCGGCGCACGAGCCGGTGACTTACTCGGTCAGAGCGACGCCGCCGCTCGTGCGTACATCGTCGCTGCGCGAGCCGCGCATTTCTGTGACGACCTCGAAGGGGTCACGAAGTACACCGAACTCGCACTCTCATCAACGGCCGCGATCGAGATGCACAACGCGGCCCTTTGGATCGCCTTCTCGAGCGCCGCCGAACACTCAGCAGACGAGGCGAGCGACATCCTCGATCGTCTTGACGGTCTTCGCGACAGTCGGCCTGATCACGCGCTTCGGATTCTCAACGCATACGGGCTGGCACTCATGAACAGCAGTGGGAATATGCGAGCCGTAGTCGAGAAAAGTGAGCTTGGGCGAGCGCTCTTGCCCCATGTGCACGATCCGTTCGCAACGACGGGGTTCTTGAATCTGTTCGCGACCGCAGCCGTCCTGCTCGCGCAATACGACCGCGGACTCGCTCTCGCGGACGAGATGCTCACAGAAGCTCGGTCAACCGGACTCGACTTCGCGGTCGATCATGCATTGGTTGTTCGAGCCAGCGCCCTGATCGGACTCCGGAGACTCTCTGCGGCGCAACGCTGTTTGAACGAGATTCAAGGTCGGGTCGAAAGTGCATCGGCGCACGTGGTGGCAAACACTCGGCTTCAAGAAGTCAGGTTGAGAATCGCGTCAGGCGACCTGAACGGCGCATCTCTTCTATTGCAACGCGAACCGCCGGGCTCAATCTCGCCTGTATTCACAAGCGAGTTCCTGGCCCACAGGGGCTTCATGTTCGCTGCGGCCAACAACAAGCAAGCGGCTGAGGACGCGCTTAGCCTGGCTCAACAGACTCCAGGGTGGATCGGTACGACATTCCTTTGTGATGCTGGCCGAGCGATTCTGATGCTATTCAACGATGATCGAGGAGCCGACGCGCGTTGCGTCCAGGTCCTAATGCGAGCGCACCACCAGGGGCACCTGGATGCGATCGTGACCGCGGCACGGGTGTGCCCTGACCTCGTTCGAGCCGGCTCCACCAGTGACGAGTGTGCGCGAGTTCTCACCGAACTTCTCAGCGCATCCTCGGATATCGACCTTGGCCGCCGAGCGGGTCTCGAGATGCCCCGAGTGTTCCGACGTCACGAACCGTTGTCACCGCGCGAGCGAGAGGTCTATGAATTGTTGACGCAAGGCCGGAGCAACAAGGATATCGCTCGGTCGCTGTTCATTAGCGAATCCACCGCGAAGGTGCATGTACGCCACATCTACGAAAAGCTGGGCGTCCATACTCGCGCCGAACTTGCGCGTACGTCGCTAAGAGAAGCGCCCCTCTAGCCGATCGTCGCAATAGCAACGCCCGTGAGCCGCAGGCTCGCGGTCTCCTCGAGAGGCTCGGTGACCTCCGTTCCAGTGAAGGAATGGAGGACGAAAGCGGGCCCGCGACCGCTGCGATAGTCCTCGGACGCTCCGGCGAGAATCGCCTCGAAGGCAGCGACGACGGACGTGTCGAACTGCGCCTCGACCGCTTGCGCGAGACGCAAGCGGGCAACTCGACTCGGCATGGCGTCACGATAGGGACGAGCAGATGTCATCGCGTTGTACGCGTCGGCGACGGCGATGATCCGGGCGAGGAGCGGAATGCAGTCGCGCTCGAGCTGGTCCGGATAGCCGAGCCCGTCGACGCGTTCATGATGATGGCGCACGATCGCGGCGATCTCGCCGTAGTCGTCGACGTGACGGAGGATCCGTTCACCAATGACCGGGTGCTGCTCCATCTGACGCCTCTCCTCCAACGAGAGGGCGCCCGGCTTTTCCAGGAGTCCCGCGAGCAGTCCAATCTTCCCGACGTCATGCACGAGACCACAGAGATGGGCAAGTTCCTGCTCTGGGTCCGAGAGGCCCATGCGTTTCGCGATGTCGCTTGCGTAGATCGCAACCGCCGCCGAGTGGCCCGCCGTGTACCTGTCTCGCGCGTCCAGTGTGGCGACGAGAGCTGTCGCGAAAGACAAGTTCGCCTTTGCGAGCCGCGCATTTGCTGATCCGAGTGCCTCTGCGGTCTCACGTTGCTGCCGGTACAGGAGGAGCAATCGCTGGGCCGCGATTGCAGGAAGGGCGAAGAGGGCGACGCTCCACGGCGAGATCGTCATGTACGAGTAAGCGAGTACCGCCACCATCGGAGCCTGCAGAGGTATGGAACCCACCAGCGGCGTGCCCACCACGCGGGCCATACCCATAAATGTGTTTGTTCCACGGATGGCTGGAGCGACCGAGCCGAGCGCCAGATCGACGGCGGACTCCACGACGAACGCTGCCACTACTGCGGCGAAGAGGCCCAAGAAAGCGCGGTCGGTTGCGTCAAGCAACACGGAGGCGGCAACGCCCGCCGAGCCGACCGCAAGAACTCGAACGACTGTCCAGTTCAACCAACGAAGAACGGGCTGCGCTGTATCCCGACGTGGAAGGTCAGCGAGTAGTCCGACACCACCAACGACGACACCCGCCACAGGACCGAGAACGACGGCTGTGAATACACAGATGAGCGACCCAACCGAGGCTTCAGCCGAGGGCGTGAGCTTGATGCTCTCCCGTTCGGCGAGCACTGCGAGTAGCGCCAGAACAGTTACGGCCGTCGGGTGGCCGAGCCGGTAACCAGCCTCAATAAGCCCGAAGCAGAACGCTGCCGCGCCGAGACAGAGGGCGAGAACCCAAATGTTGAGCAAGACGCCCCGCCCGTGCGCGGAAGCAGCGATCCTGCTCAAAACAGTTGGAATATTGGTCAAAACCGACAATGTCCTCTTGAATTCTCCCCCAGAAGGGGTATAACTGTAAGTGCCGTCAGTCCCCGAAGTTGAGGAGTTCCACCATGAATCGCCTTATCGTTTCACTCGCCGCTCGTGCAGCTGGCGTTGGCACCACTAAGACCTGGTAGAGCCAACACACTCTGCGTTGTCCACAGGGAGTCGGGCATCCCTCAACGGGGGGATATCCACAACCAGTGGAAAACGTTTCGAAGCCTTTAGCCATAAGGAGCCGGGTGGGTAAGCACCCGGCTCGTAATAGCCACCAGCGCCAGAGTTATCGACAGGCACTGTGAAGAACGCCGGCCGCGACCGGCGTTTTTTGTGCCTTGTCGCGCGGCTAACCGATGATGCCGCGGCGGAAGCCGACGGC
>JADGOT010000066.1 GCA_017882805.1 Glaciihabitans sp.
GAGGCGCCGATACGCACAACAAGTCGGGACTCGCGGAAAAGATAGAATTAGATCTTCCGGCACGCCCAAAGATCCAGGAGCCTTTCGCCACGTGACGACACAAAACTCCTCCGCCGACACCGTCGCCAACGCGGCCGCGACACCGGAGAGGGAGCAACCGTATGCAGCGCTCGGCCTGAAGCCCGACGAGTATGCGAGCATCCGCGAGATTCTCGGCCGTCGCCCGACGAGCGGCGAGTTGGCTATGTACTCGGTCATGTGGAGTGAGCACTGCTCCTACAAGTCGTCAAAGCCCTACCTTCGGCAGTTCGGTACCAAGACGACGCCCAAGATGCGCAAGAACCTGATGGTCGGCATGGGCGAGAACGCCGGCGTCGTGGATGTTGGCAATGGCTGGGCCGTCACTTTCAAGATCGAGAGCCACAACCACCCCAGCTACATCGAGCCGTTCCAGGGCGCCGCTACCGGTGTGGGCGGCATTGTGCGCGACATCATTTCGATGGGTGCGCGCCCGGTCGCGGTCATGGATGCTCTTCGCTTCGGTGACATCGATGACCCCGACACCGCCCGCGTCGTGCACGGCGTTGTCTCGGGCATCAGCTTTTACGGCAACTGCCTCGGCCTCCCCAACATCGGCGGCGAGACCTACTTCGACTCGGTCTACCAGGCCAATCCGCTTGTCAACGCTCTCGCGGTCGGCGTGCTGCGGCACGAAGATCTTCACCTCGCGAACGCCCGCGGGGTCGGCAACAAGGTCGTGCTTTTTGGTGCCCGCACGGGCGGCGACGGCATCGGCGGCGCATCCATTCTCGCGAGCGACTCGTTCTCAGAGGGTGGACCGACCAAGCGTCCGGCCGTGCAGGTCGGCGACCCGTTCGCCGAGAAGGTGCTCATCGAGTGCTGCCTCGAGTTGTTCCAACAGGAACTCGTCGAGGGCATCCAAGACCTGGGTGCCGCCGGCATCAGCTGCGCCACCAGCGAGCTCGCCAGCAACGGTGACGGCGGCATGTTCATCGAGCTCGAGAACGTGCTGCTCCGCGACCCGACGCTCACCGCCGAGGAGATCCTCATGTCGGAGAGCCAGGAACGCATGATGGCGATCGTGACCCCGGCGAAGCTCCCCGGCTTCATGAAAGTTGTCGAGAAGTGGGATGTCGAGACGTCCGTTCTTGGCGAAGTCACCGACACCGGCCGCCTCATCATCAACTGGCACGGCGAGGAGATCGTCAACGTCGAGCCGCGCACCGTCGCAGTCGATGGGCCTGTGTATGACCGGCCCGTCAGCTACCCAAGCTGGATCGACGCACTCAACGCGAGCTCGGCATCGTCCCTCGCCCGACCCACCGACGCGGCGGCGCTGAAGGACCAGGTCTTCCGCCTTCTCGGCAGCCCGAACCTCGCCGACAAGCGCTGGATCACCAACCAATACGACACCTACGTGCTGGGCAACACCGCGCTCAGCTTCCCGGATGACGGTGGCATGGTTCGCGTCGACGAGGAGAGCGGCCTCGGATTCGCTGTGGCGACGGATGCCAACGGCCGCTTCTGCCAGCTCGACCCCTACCAGGGTGCGCGCCTCGCGCTCGCGGAGGCGTTCCGCAACGTCGCCGTCACGGGCGCCACGCCTGTCGCCGTGAGCGACTGCCTCAACTTCGGAAGCCCCGAGAACCCCGAGGTCATGTGGCAGTTCAGTCGGGCGGTCGAGGGCATCGCCGACGGCTGCATGGAGCTGGAGATCCCGGTGACGGGCGGCAATGTGAGCTTCTACAACCAGACCGGCGACGTACCCATCCACCCGACCCCGGTTGTGGCCGTGCTCGGCGTCATCGACGATGTCGCGAAGCGCATCCCGTCGGGCTGGCAGGACGAGGGCAACAACATCTACCTGCTCGGTGTCACCGCTACGGAGCTGGACGGCTCAGCCTGGTCTGAGGTCATCCACGATCACCTCGGCGGTCACCCGCCGGTCGTCGATCTCGCCCAGGAGCAGAAGCTCGCCGACCTGATCCGGTTCGGCAACGAGCAGAACATCATCTCGAGCGCACACGACCTCGCTGATGGCGGGCTCGCGCAGGCACTCATCGAGAGCGCGCTCCGCTTCGGGGTTGGCGCCCGAATCTGGCTTGGTGAGGTGCTCGAACGAGACGGCATCGACCTTGCGACGGCGCTCTTCAGCGAATCCACCGGGCGCGTCATCGTCTCGGTGCCGCGGGAGGACGACGTGCGCTTCACCGGCCTGTGCGAGGGGCGTGGATACCCTGTGCTGCGGATCGGCGTCACGGATTCGCGCGACACATTTGAGTTGCAGGATGTGTTCACCGCGAGCCTTGATGAACTGCGCGAAGCCCACCGCTCGCCGCTGTCCAGTCGTTTCGGCGCAACCATCGGCGCCTAGTTCCAAATAAATCAGCCAAGACACCCAGGAAGAATCATGAAGACACGAACCATCGGCGATGTGACCGTTTCGGCAATTGGACTCGGTGGAATGCCGTTCTCGATCGAGGGCCGGCCGGACGACACCCGGGCCATCGCGACCATCCATGCTGCGCTCGACGCCGGCATCACCCTCATCGACACCGCGGATGCCTACCGCCTGGCGGGCGAGGATGAGTCACACAACGAACAGGTCATCGCCAAGGCACTGAAGAGCTACGGTGGCGACACCTCCGGCGTGCTCGTGGCTACTAAGGGCGGCCACCACCGCACGATTGCCCGGTCGGGCCCGTGGGAGCAGAACGGGCATCCCGACTACCTAAAGGAAGCCGCCAAGGCGTCGCTCAAGAATCTTGGCGTCGACGTGATCGGCCTGTACCAGTTCCACCGCCCCGACCCGTTGGTCGACTACGCCGACTCGGTGGGCGCGATCCGCGACCTCCTCGATGAGGGCATCATTCGGATGGCCGGTATTTCGAACGCCAACCCGGCACAAATCCTGCTCGCGCAGGAGATTCTCGACAACCGCCTCGTATCCGTGCAGAACCAGTTCTCACCGGCGTTCCGGTCGAGCGAGCCCGAGCTCGAGCTGTGCGACGAACTGAAGCTCGCCTTTCTGCCGTGGAGCCCGCTCGGCGGCATCGGCGGAGCGGCAGGACTGGGCGACCGCTTCGCGCCATTCCAGACCGTCGCGGCCGAGCACGGCGTCAGCCCGCAGGTGATCTGCCTGGCCTGGGAGCTCGCGAAGTCGCCGGTCGTGATCCCGATCCCCGGAGCATCCCGTCCTGAGACCATTCGCGACTCGGCCACAGCGGTCGATGTCGAACTCACCACAGACGAGATCTCTCTCCTCGACGCGGCCTGACTTCTACTCGACGAGGGTGAGCACCACATCCATGTTGCCGCGTGTGGCGTTCGAAAACGGACAGACGTCGTGCGCGAGGTCCATGACCTCCTGCTTGCGATCCGCGGGGATGTTCGGCAGGTAGACATCGAGCTCGCCCGAGAGTCCAAACGCGTACTCCGAGATCTTCCCGATGCTGACGCTGGCCGATACCGCGGCATCCGTGGTATCCAGTTTGAGTCGGCGGCCAACTCCGAGAACGGCGTTCAGGAAGCAGGCCGACCAGCCTGCCGCGAAGAGTTGCTCCGGGTTGGTGCCCTCCCCGCTTCCACCCATCTCCTTGGGCGTTCGGACATCCATGTCGATCCTGTTGTCTTCACTGAGTACGTGGCCGTTACGGCCACCGCCGGTGGCGTGCGCGATCGCGGTATAGAGAGCTTCCATCTCTCTAGCAAATCAAATCGCGGCTCCGGATGTACGGGAACGACTGCTTTAGGAGTCGAGCGGCTCCGCCGACAGGATCACCGGCAGCGTGCTTTTCACGTAGTACGCGCGATACCTGCGACCCTTTTCGAACGCACGAACCTGAATGTCGCTGGCGACCGGAAAGTTCACACCACCGATCTTCACGCGATGGATGGTGTCAAAGCCTTCCTGGTTCGCGTCGCCGTAACTTCTGGACTTTGGGTTGGCCTCGCCGTCAACGTGGAGCAGCGTTCCCGTAAGCCCGCGGAGGCCACGCTTGGTGCGCAGGAATGAGACCGCCATGATGGCGAGGACAACGACGATAACAAGGCCGATGATCCACGGCGGAATCGCCGAGGAGTTCGCCGGCTGGGGTGCAAGCGACGGTGGAAGCACGACGAAAACAATGACGGCGATCAGGACCACGAACACGCCGAGCACGACGAGAGTCATCACCCGGCCCTGAGACTGACCCTTGGTCATCCGCGCGTTCTGTGCCGCCGACAGCCGACCTGCCCGGTTTTCGGCCAAGTCCGCCTCGGTGAAGTTGAGGGCCCGTTGAAGCTCGACCGCGCCGGGATGCCCGTAGCTCGTTTCGTCCGTCATGCCACCCATCGTGGCCGCAGTCGCGGGACCGGTCAATACCTAGGCGTCGGGGACGAACGTGATTCCGGTGGCCGCCTCAGCCTGATGCCAGAACTCCTTGCCGAACTCCGCGCTCGCACTCGAGGCCACCGGATCGAGGCGTACCGGACGGCCGCTGACACTGCGACGCGGTCCGTAGAACTCGCCGCCTACCGCCGCAGGGTCGATGGCTGCCCGCACGATCGGCCACGCCCCGCGGTCCTTGCCCTGCGAAATGATAGCCGAAAGGTAGTCGAGCGGCGCGAAATGGTCGTTGATTCCCGGACGTCGAGAGGACAGCAGATCCACAGCGGAGCCGGGATGCGCGAGCAGCGATTCAACACTGCTTCCCGCCGCATCCAGCTTGCGCTGCAGCTCGAAGGCGAACGCGTGCATCGCGTGCTTCGAGTAGGCGTAGGCGCGGAAGAAGTTGTATCTACCGGTCGTCGACTGGAGGTTTGCCGGGTCGAGCTTCACCAGGCGTGTCGCCATGCTGCCGAGGCTAACGACGCGGGCAGATTTCGTGAGCGCGGGGAACACGAGAGCCGTGAACGCGTATGGGCCGAACGCATTCGACCCGACAACGAACTCCAGGCCATCCTCCGTGACGGCACGTTTGTTCGAACCGGTCGTGGTTCCCGCGTTGTTGATCAATACGTCGATCGGACCGAGCTTGCGGATCTTCTCAGCCGCCTCGCGGATAGAACCGAGAGACGACAGATCCAGCTTCACGAACTCGATCTGCGCCCCGGGCACGCGCGCGCGGATGGACGTCGCAGCGACATCCGCCTTTTCGTTTGAGCGCGACGCCATAATGATCCGCGCGCCCGCCGCAGCGAGCTGCTCGCTCACGAAGTACCCGATCCCAGCGTTACCGCCCGTGACCACAATGGTCTTGCCCGCCTGGGACGGAAGTGCTGTGGGATCCCAGGACGAGTCAGTTGCCATGCTCTAACCCTAGGTGGCGAGCGCGAGAACTTAGGGCTGCTGCACCTGGGTGGTGACGGTGCCCGTGCGAGCGATCTGCTCGTGGTGGTGGATGACCTCGGCGACCAGGAAGTTCAGGAACTTTTCCGCAAACGCGGGGTCGAGTTGAGACTCTTCGGCGAGCACCCTGAGTCGCGCAATCTGCACGCGTTCGCGCTCCGGGTCGGAGGCGGGGAGCCCGCCTCTCGCCTTAATGCGACCGACCTGTTGCGTGAACTTGAACCGTTCGGCGAGCATGTGCACGATGGCCGCGTCGATGTTGTCGA
>JADGOT010000067.1 GCA_017882805.1 Glaciihabitans sp.
ACGACGGAGAGTCCACGGTCCGCGAAATCCTGAAACTGACGACCGAGAAACACCCCACCGTACTTTGGCAGTCCGGTGACCCCGACGAACCCATTGTCAACGAGTGGCTTCTGCTTGCGCACGGCGGTCTCGCGCACGGCAACCCGAAGCTGATCGCGTTGATCGGTAGGCCGTACTTCTTGTTCCGAACCTCCGGGAGGTACTCGGACCCTGGAACAATCGGGCTGTGCCAAATACTTCGCGAGTTGCGCGGAGAGCCGCTTGTCATCACTGCAAACCCGAGTTTGCGTGAACAGTTGAACGCATCATGCCCTCAGGTGAAAGCAACCATCGAGGTGACGACATCGCTGGTCGGGCCACTTCCCTCGCGTGAGGGCGAGAATTGGCAGACCGACGGCATTGAGGGCCCGTTCCATTAACCCCCATGACCTGGGAATATCCACATCAGAACTCCCGTTGATATCATGAGAACGTGCTCCGGGGTCGGTGAGAGTCCGAACCGGTGGTGATAGTCCACGAGCCAACGATCGGTGCTAACGCAACGATCTGCGGTTGACTCGGTGAAATTCCGAGACCGACGGTTAAAGTCCGGATGGGAGGCAGCACAGGTTTTACGACGGGCAATTTTCGTCGCAAAGCCGGGTCGTACGTGACCCAAGGTCGACCAGTTCGATATCCCCGGAGCCTCATGACAAGAGGACCGGATGACCGAAGCAGCTATCGAGCCAGTGCCTGCATTGGCGCAGCTCGATGACGTGCAGCTCGAACGCGCGATGCGGCACGCCATCGATTTGGCGTCACGGGGACCCGCCACGGGCGAAAACCCGCAGGTCGGTTGCGTCCTCCTGGACGCCACGGGTCAGATTGTCGCCGAGGGCTGGCATCGCGGCGTTGGCACCGCACACGCCGAAGTGGATGCACTCGCAGCACTTCCGATGGTGGACGGCCACCCTGATGCTCGCGGGTTGACCGCCGTGGTCACGCTCGAACCCTGCAACCACACCGGACGGACTGGCCCGTGCTCGGTCGCACTGCTTGCCGCAGGAATCGCGAATGTGTACTACGCAACCTCAGACCCCGGTCCGCTCGCGGGTGGGGGTGCTGAGCGCCTCGCTGCGGGCGGTGTGTTTGTCACTGGCGGGCTGTTGCGAGCCGAAGCCGAAGAATTCCAGCACCAGTGGCTTACGGCGGTTCGACTCCGTCGGCCGTACGTGACGATCAAGTGGGCATCCACTCTGGACGGTCGCGCTGCCGCCGCCGACGGCACCAGTCAGTGGATTACCGGAGCCGCCGCTCGCCAGCGCGTGCACGAGCAGCGCGAGGCGAGCGATGCGATCCTTGTCGGCACCGGGACAGCGCTCGCCGACGACCCCTCGCTCACTGCCCGGGGCGACGCGGGCGAACTGATGGCGCACCAGCCGATCGCGGTCGTTGTGGGCGAACGACAACTGCCCGAAACCGCGAAGCTTCGTACTCACCCGGGCGGGCTGATTGAGATCGTCGATCGTGATCTGAACGGCGCGATGTCCACCCTGTTCGAGCGAGGTATCCGCCACCTCTACGTGGAGGGCGGACCGACCCTCGAGAGCGCTTTGATTGCCGCGGGCATCGTCGATGAGTACGCCATCTACCTCGCGCCCGCCCTGCTTGGCGGAGACCGGCTGGCGGTCGGCGATCTCGGCATTGGCAGCATGCCAGACATCCGCCGACTAGAAATTCGCGCCGTCGAACAGTTGGGCAACGACCTGTTGATTACGGCACGACCGGTAGAGAAGGAGAACTAGTGTTCACCGGAATTATTGAAGAACGCGGGCTCGTCACCGCCTGGAACCAAACCTCGGATGCCGCTCGCCTGACCGTTCAGGCACCGCTCGCGGTCTCGGACGCGAAACACGGCGACTCGATCTCGGTGAGCGGCGTGTGCCTCACCGTCGTCGAACAGGGCGCCGACTGGTTCACCGCCGATGTGATGGCGGAGTCCATCGCGATGAGCACGCTTGGCACGCTCACGCCGGGTACCCTCGTGAACCTCGAGCGCGCGGCGAAGGTCGGTGATCGGATCGGCGGACACATCGTGCAGGGCCACATCGATGGAACGAGCGAGGTCTTGTCTCTGGCAGAGGGCAGCGCATGGCGCGTAGTGCGTCTCACGCTCGACCGCGAACTCGCCGGCCTCGTCGCGCGCAAAGGTTCAATCGCCATCGACGGTGTCTCGCTCACCGTCAGCGCGGTCGGTGACGAATGGTTCGAAGTGTCCCTCATTCCCGAGACCCTCGCGGCTACCACGCTCGGCGAGCGAAAAGTTGGTGATCTCGTCAACATCGAGACCGACATCCTCGCCCGGCAGGTGCAGCGCTTGCTCTTCGTCGGTGCCGCGGATGACCGCTCGGACAGCTCCATCAGTGCCCCGCGGCGTCAGCCAATTGGTTTTTCTGCAGTGAGCACCGCTGCTTCAAACGAAAGGAGCGAGTCATGAGTCTCGCCGAAATCCCCGCCGCCCTCGCCGCTCTGAGCGAGGGAAAGCCCGTGATTGTTGTAGACAACGAGAGTCGCGAGAACGAGGGTGACCTCATCATCGCCGCGCAATTTGCGACTCAGGAGTGGCTCGCGTTCATGATCCGCAATACCTCCGGATTCATCTGCGCGCCCATGACACACGAGATCGCGGATCGCCTCGAGCTTCCGCTCATGGTGCTCAACAATCAGGATCCCCTGCAGACCGCCTATACGATTACTGTCGACGCCGCCGACCGGTTCTCCACCGGCATCAGCGCAGCCGACCGGGCACATACGCTGCGCGTTTTGGCCGACTTTGATTCGACGCCGTCGAGCC
>JADGOT010000363.1 GCA_017882805.1 Glaciihabitans sp.
CACGGGCCGACCGACATCTCCCCGGTCGGGATGGCCGCGGCGATGCACCTCGGACTAGCCATCCACAACTTCGGCATTCAGGAGTACATGAAGCACGGCGCGCTCACCGACTCGGTGTTCCAGCAGTCGTTCACGTTCACCGATGGGATGCTGCACCCGGGCGACCAGCCCGGCCTTGGAGTCTCCCTCGATGTCGACGAGGCGGGCAAATACCCGTACCAAACCGCGTACCTGCCTTACAACCGCCTCCACGACGGAACCGTCCACGACTGGTAAGCCACGACCCGCTCTCGTAATTGGGAGAGGGAGTCCCTGCTGGTAGACTTACTCCTTGTACTTCGGCGAGGGGCGACTTCGGTCGTCCGTAATCGACGCGGTGGGAAGCTTTACGGCTGATCCTCACGCTGACATGCGTTCGAGTTGACAGATATGCCAAGCGAAATTGGCACAGACACAATCTGGGCCGAGGGCTCACAAGGAGAAACAATCATGGCTGACGACAACAAGCTTGTTGCAGAGTCCCGCACACAGTTCGGTAAGGGCGCCGCCCGTCGCATCCGCGCGACCGGCAAGATCCCGGCGGTCATCTACGGTCACGGCACCGAGCCGCAGCACGTCACGTTGCCCGGCCACGAAGTCTCGCTGATCCTGCGCAAGGCGAACGCGGTCTTCGACCTCGACATCAATGGCAAGAGCCAGCTGGCTCTGGTCAAGGATGTGCAGAAGGACCCGGTGCGCCAGATCATCGAGCACCTCGACCTGGTCATCGTCCGTAAGGGCGAGAAGGTCACCATCGACATCCCCGTGCACCTCGAGGGCGAGGCCGAGGCCGGCACCCAGGTACTGCAGGATGCGAACACCCTGTCCATCGAGGCAGAGGCTACGAACATCCCGGAGCGCCTCATCGTCAGCATCGAGGGCCTTGGCGAGGGCACGCAGATTCACGCGTCCGACGTCACGCTGCCCGAGGGCTCGACCCTCGTCTCCGACCCCGACACGCTCGTCGTCGGTATCACCGGTGCGGTTGCGGCCGACCTTGGCGAGTCCGCCGAGACCGAGACCGCTGCCGAGGGCGAGGCCGCTGCAGACGGCGAGGGTGCGGCAGACGACGCTCCGGCCGCAGAAGCGCCTGCCGAGTAGTTGGCTCTCTTCCGGAGACTGCCAGTGGAGACAAACCAGTGGCTTGTAGTCGGGCTCGGTAACCCCGGGCCCGGCTACGCCGGAAATCGTCACAACGTCGGCAACATGGTTGTCGCCGAGCTGGCATCACGTCTCTCCGTGACCTTCAAGAGTTCGCGAAGCAACGCTCTGGTGGCCGAGGGTCGCGCAGGTACTGATCCGTCTAACGGCGTTCGGTTCGTGCTGGCCAAACCGCTGAGCTTCATGAACCTGTCGGGCGGCCCGACGGCGGCGCTGCTCAAGTACTACAAGCTGGACGTGTCTCGCCTGATCGTCGTGCACGACGAGCTGGACATTCCGTTCGATACCCTCCGTTTGAAGATCGGCGGCGGCAGCGCAGGCAACAACGGCGTCAAGGATGTCACGGCCGCGCTCGGCACGCCCGACTACATCCGGGTGCGGGTCGGCATCGGTCGTCCGCCCGGGCGAATGGATGCCGCGTCTTACGTGCTGCAGAACTTCAGCGGAACGGAGCGCGAGACCGTGCCCAACCTGATCTCAGAGGCAGCGGACGCCGTCGAACTGATCGCGGCCGAGGGGCTCACTGCCGCTCAGCTAAAGTTCCACACCGCGTCGTAACGCGTTACCACTCCGCCTGGTACCCGTTGCGGGTCAGCCAGGTACGCGCGCTAAACGCCATTCTGGCAGCGCCGGACAAGTGCGACTCGAAGACCTGGGCGACATTCTCTCTCGGAACGATGATGCGGTCCGCAACATTGGCAATGATCTCGCGTCCGCACCGCGCGAGCATCCGTGCCAGCTGTTCGCCGACAAGTGGATGGTCGATAGGAGCAAGTTGCTGCGCCTCGCCGATCTTGTAGACGGACCCGTCAGCGATGTTGAGTTCGAGGTTGCGGTACATCCACACGTCGCCGTCGCTCCACAGGGCGACCGAGCGCAACGGGCACGGGTAGATGAACAGTCCGTGCTCGAATTCCAGCTCGAAGCTGCCCGGAAGTACGGCCGGGGCGAGGGATCCGTCGACGTCGTGAACTAGGAGGCTCAGCGCGAAATAACGCTGTCGGGTTGCCTCATTGAGTGCATACACAGCGCAACTGTATCGGTTCTCAGCGCCCCCGAACAGGGCACACCGGCGTGTGGGGAAAGTCTTGGTCATTTGCCAGTAAACCGCCCGGTAACGTTGAACTATGAAGGTGCTTCTGGCTGGCGCGTCCGGCGCGATTGGTCGCTACCTCGTGCCCCAGCTGATTGCGGCAAAGCACGAGGTAATTGGCATCACTCGCACGCCCGGATCGCTTGACGGCACGGGCGCTCGTGAGGTGGTCGCCGACGTTCTCGACCGCGAAGCGCTGCTGGCCGCGGTCGACGGAATTCGAGCGGACGCCGTCATCCATCAGCTGACGTCCCTTAAGAAGGCGCCCTCGACTTCGCGGGCAATGCGCGAAACCAATCGACTCCGTGCAGAGGGCACGAGTACTCTCATTGCCGCTGCGCGCAGGGTCGGGGCAAAGAAGTTTGTCGCCGCATCCTTCTTTGGTGGTTACGGGCTGTTCGATCATGGCAACGAATCGCGCACCGAGCTGGCGCCGTTCGGCGACGTCGACGGACGCGCCGATGCCGTTCAACTCGCGCTACTCAGCCTCGAGCAGCAGGTGCACGCATTCGGTGGTGTTTCGCTTCGCTTCGGACTGTTTTACGACAGCACTACGACCTCCGTCTCCCCAGTCGCTCGCAGCTGGGATGGACTTCTCCCGATGCTCCACGTCTCGGATGCTGCTGCGGCCACCGTGCGAGCTCTCGCGAAATATAAGTCGGGAGCCGTCTACAACATCGCGGATGACCATCCGATGTCGTATCGGGCACGAGAGATTGCCCGGGCGTCCGCCGCCGAGTTGGCTCCGCCAATCCAGATCCCTGACGAGGTTCTCCGTGTCATGGCCCCGTTCGGCGCGCTGTTGCTGACGCGCACGAGCATCACCCTCGCGACCGACCTTGCGGCGAGCGAGCTCGGCTGGAAGCCGCAGTACCCGTCACTTCTTGAGTGCCTCGGCGTTGCCGCGCCCGCCTCAGCGCGTGTTGTTCTCCCACTGGCCGCCGCCGTACCGGAACCGGAGCCCGAAGCCGAGCCCGAAGAGATCCTCGAACCCTAACCGGAGCCGGTCACTGAGCCCGAACCAGTGCCTGAGCTTGAGCCAGTCCCCGAACCGGAGCCGGTCCCTGAGCCGGTCGAAGTGCCCGCTCAAACGCCCAGCCCCACGGCAAAGCCAAAGCCCACACCAAAGCCCACACCAAAGCCCACACCAAAGCCCACACCAAAGCCCACGCCCACAGCCGTTCGCAAACCCAGAACCCGCAAGGTCTCAGTGCCCAAGGATCCCTTCGGTGACATGGATGACGCGATCGCCCGCATCGGCACCATCCACGAGGACTAGCTGCGCGCCTCAATCGCTGCGGCGACCGCCGGCCAGTGCGTCTTCTCGAAGAGCAGGTTGATGGCGGTCATCCGTCCGTCGGCGTCGATCGTGATCCACTCTGCGCACGGCACCGCTCCGGCTTCTGTGTCGGTCACGAAGTCGTAGACCACGCACGCGCTGTCGCCATCCACGACAACCTGGCGGATCTCGTTGCGTTCCAGCACGGGCAGCAATCGCCGAAGCGCGGCGATCCACTCCGCTTTGGTGGATGATCCGCGGGTGGTTGTCGCGACCACGTTCTCCGCGATGAGTCCCTCGACCGCATCGAGGTCGTGCGCGCCGACCAGCTCGATATAGCGAGTGGCGATTGCGCCGACGTCGCTCATGCGGGCACCGAGGACGCCACGATCAGCTCGGGCAGCTGTTCTCCGGCGTAGTACCCCCACCCTCTGGTGCAGGCGTCGAAGCACTCGATCTCGGGGTCGAGACCGACGTGGGTCAGACGTACGTCGGTCTTGTCGCCGCGGGGCGTGATGTCGAAGACGATCTCCGTGCCGGTCCACTCGGCGGGATCCTTCGTGAAGTTCAGGTAGCCCTCCACGACGTGCCAGACGACCTTCCGGCCGGGCACCAGTTCTGCGACTCGTTGCACGCTGCGGTGGATGTCCTCATAGACGTACGTGAACTCGTCGCCGACTTCCGTTGTGCCGCCGGTGATGTCCGCCGACCACCAGCCGCGGGGGTTGTTGATCGCCGCGTATGCAGCCTCAGGGGTGGCGTCGACCGTAAATTCGACGGTCAAGTATTCGTTGGTCATCCTGTGCTCCGATTTCTTTCTGCGATAGATTGACAGTAATAACAAACCATCGCAAGTACAAGTGGAGATTTGTGGAAGCCGCATCGCTCGACACCGCACTGCGTGCCCTCGCGGATGAAAACCGACGCACGATCCTGTTCCTGGTGCGCGATCATCCGCTCGCCGTCGGCGACATCGCCGACCAGGTGGATGTCACGCAGCAGGCTGTATCGCATCACCTGGGCGTTCTGAAGCGGGCCGGCCTAGTGGACGAAACTCGTGACGGCACGCGGCACCTCTTCGCAGTTCGCACGGACGGTTTCGCTGCGGTGCGCAGCTACTTGGACGACTTCTGGCCAACCAAGCTCGCCGCCCTGAAGAAGGCCGTAGAGGATGCCGCGAATGGCTGAGTTCGCCACGTCCATCGACATCGAGGCGGCCCCGGAGCTCGTCGTCCAGTTTCTGACCACCAACTACGGGATGACCGCCTGGATGGGGCAGTGGGCAGACCTCGATCCCGAGCCGGGCGGCCAGTTCGCGGTCGACATCTTCGGGAGCCCGGTTCGCGGCGAGTTTCTCGAGGTTGACCCACCGCACCGGGTCGTCGTCTCGTGGGGATACGCGGGGAGCGAGGACTTGCCGCCCGGCCTGTCCCGCGTCGCCTTCACACTGACGCCGATCGAGACGGGAACCCGTGTCGACCTGCATCACACCGACCTGCCCGAGCGTCACGCACCGGGTCACGCTCGCGGCTGGGAGTACTTCGTCGCTCG
>JADGOT010000068.1 GCA_017882805.1 Glaciihabitans sp.
CCATCTTCGATACCAATCCAATTGGGCTACTCGTGCTTTCCGCGATCGTCAACGGCATCGCTGCAGGCCCATTCCTGATCGTGATCATGCTGATCTCCCGCGACAAGAAACTCATGGGCAAGTACCGCAACGGCCGTCTCGCCGCTACCCTCGGGTGGGCCACGACCGGGATTATGTGCGTCGCCGGTGCGTACGGGATCTGGTACACGATCTTCGGCGGGTAGTCGATTTCAAGTCACGCGCGACGGGACGATTGCCGGGATAGCGAGGGTTCGGTCGCTGATTCCCTCGGAGACCGAGCGAATGGTCAGGTTGTTACTTCGGGCATGGGCTCGCAGCAGCGCAAACGCCTCATCCATCGGAATAGACAGCGAGTGGGAGATCATTCCTTTGGCCTGTTCGATAAGGATCCGACTGTCGAGGGCCCGGTGGAGCTGCTCGGCAACGATGTGTCCCTCGCGGATCATTCGTTCTTGAAGGATCCCGATGGTGGCCACGTCGGTGAGCGCTTGGGCGACGGCAATATCACGATCGGTGAGAGCGCCGCGCGTGGTCCCAAACAGGTTCATTGTCCCAATCACCTGGCCTCGGAGCCTCATCGGGGTGGCGTGTACAGAGCGAAACCCGTTTTGCAGTGCAGTTTTCCGAAACGCGGGCCACCGGTCACCGGTGGCCTCAATGTCAGGCACGGATACCGGAGTTCCGGTCTTGAAGCAGTCGATGCACGGTCCGCTGGCGGCGGCCAGCTGCATCACCTCGACGAAGTCTGCGGCTTCGTTGGTGGAGGTCATCAGCTGCAGTTGTCCCTCACCGTCGACGAGCATGAGCCCCCCCGCATCAGTGTCGAGGATCTGGGTGCACTGCTCGACAAGAGTGTTGAGCAGGTCGACGACGTCGAAGTCTTTTGTTAACGTGTCCGCTACCGCGACAAATGCCGCATTGATCCGGGCCTCCCGGGATATTCCGTCCATGTGGTGATTCTCCTTCATTCGAGTTAGTCGGATATCGTGCTGAAGTCCAGGTGGCGTTCGACGACCTCCCGGGCAATGACTTCTACTGGCCGGCCGGCCGCGAAAGCATGTGCGCGCAGCCGGGTGAACGCATCGGTTGCCGTGGTGTCAAGTTGCGCCTGAATCATCCCGGTAGCCTGGTGGACCTCTCGCCGCAGGGCAGGGGCCATCGGGTGTTCCACCGAGTTGGGGTCATTGGCTGATGCGGTCGCGGTGTGAACGACCGCCGCCGCCATCCGACTTGCCGTCGATTCCGCAAGGAATACCTGGTGGGCGTCAAGCCTTCGCGGAGTGGAGGCGTACAGGTCCACAACCCCGACTGTCGCCGCTCCAATCTTGACCGGGAATGCGAACACGGCTGCCACCCCAAGTTGCATCGCCGCGACCGAGAACATTGGCCAGACGGGGTGGGGGGTGTCCGAGAGGTCCGAGCAGAGCACGGGCGCTCCCGTGGTCAGAGCCTCCCATCTTGGGCCGACCCCTAACTCGAACTGGAGAGCGTCGCACCGGGCGGCCACAGTGTCGCTGACATAGATCGTTGACTGAATACCGTTGTGGCCAAACACCGTGATCGAGCCGCCCGAGAGGGAAAGGGCATCCACCAGCGCGGAACACAGCCGCGCCTCGTAATTAACGCCCGGAGAGGAGACTGAGTCGAGTGCCATGACGGGCTTTCAACGAACTGTCGTTGTTGAGGAGAACCCGGGCAAAATCGGAGGAGTCCGAACGCGCGAAACACGCCCTAGAGGGAGTGTAGCCCGAGAGCCTCAGGGAACTCTGGGAATTCGGGGCATAGCGGACGGGATCGTCAGCGCGTGATGAAGGGCGCGAGGGAGGCGGGCTTGTTGTGGCTCTGATCGCGCAGTACGGACAGTTGTCAAGGGGGCGCCAAGCCCGAGCTCTTCTGCATACGCTGTGGAAATGGTGAATACGCGAACGATAGCTCCGGCGCGACGCGCCGAAAACAGCGGTGTGATGCATTTTGCGGCCCGTGTCGGATTCGCCGCGAGCGGCTTGATTCACATTCTGATCGGGTTCATAGCGATCCAAGTGGCAGTCGGCGCGGGAATCAATGAGGCAGACCCGAGCGGTGCCCTTGCGCAACTGGCTGCCGCCCCGGGTGGGATTGTCGTGTTGTGGATCGCCGTTGTCGGCCTTGCCGCATTGGGTCTTTGGCTAATCGTCAATGCCTTTCTCGGGCAGCGCGGCGACCGGCGCAAGCGTGCAGGGCATTTCCTCATCAATTTCGCAAAGGGAATCGTGTACTTGCTGCTGGCTCTGACCGCGTACAGCTTCGCTAGCGGCGGCGGTACGAGTAGCGCGGCGAGCACGAGTACCGCCAGCGGAGGTTTGCTCGCCCAGCCAGGTGGTGCCGTGGTCGTCGGGCTCGTTGGTGCCGGAGTGTTCGCAGTCGGCCTGTACCTTCTCGTGAAAGGGCTGCGCCGCGGTTTCAGAAAGGATCTCAACCTGCCTGGTGGTGCTGCAGGAAGAGCGACTGTTGCCCTGGGCGTTGCGGGATACGTGGCGAAAGCCGTCGCGCTGGGTGCCGTCGGGGTGTTGTTCGTCGTTGCAGCGCTCACGGGTGATGCGGCCAAGGCGAATGGGCTGGACCAAGGGCTGAAAAGCCTGGCGGCGCTTCCGTATGGGGGCGCAATCCTTGTCGCAGTCGGGATCGGGTTGATCGCTTACGGTGTCTACAGCTTCGTGCGTGCGCGGTATGCGAAGCTCTGACCAGACAAGTCACGCCCAAACGACACGATGAAGACGGCCGCGGTTATTTACAACCCCACCAAGGTTGACCTGGATGCCGTCCGCGCGGTCGTCCGTCGCGAGGAGCGCGCTGCTGGCTGGTCCGAGAGCACATGGCTTGCGACAAGCGAGGACGATCCTGGTCAGCGAGCTGCAGGCGCGGCGATTGCTGCTGGCGCGGCGATGGTTATCGCCGCGGGCGGTGACGGGACTGTGCGGGCCATCGCGGAGGGCCTGCAGCACAGTTCGATTCCGATGGCGTTGCTCCCATCCGGGACGGGCAATCTTCTCGCCCGCAATCTCAAGCTGACCCTCGATGACCTCGACGATTCGATTCATACGGCGTTCTTCGGCAGCGACCGAAAGGTGGATTTGGGGCTCATCGACATCCGCCGCGAGGGTGAAAAAACATCCACGCACGCCTTTCTTGTGATGGCGGGGGTTGGTCTTGACGCGAACATGATCGCCAACACGGACGACGATCTCAAGAACAAAGCCGGCTGGCTCGCCTATGCAAAAGCATTGTCGATTACTCTCCGCGACGAGAAAGAGTTCCGTTTTAGTTACAACCTCAACGACGGTCCGAGCCGAACGATTCGAGCCCACACAATCATCGTCGGCAACTGCGGCATGCTGCCCGCAAAAATAGTGCTGCTTCCGGACGCATCCTTGGATGATGGACAGTTCGAAGTCGTCGTCCTACGTCCGAAAGGATTCATTGGCTGGGTGCAGATCTTCTTCAAGGTGATATGGGAGAACGGGGTGCTGAACCGCACAAAAGCCGGTCGCGCTCTCATGACCAACGAGGTGAGCGCCCTCCGATATGTCAAAGCCAACAAACTGGACGTTGACCTTGCACACCCGACAGAAATAGAGCTGGACGGCGATGGCTTCGGCATCGCTACGGGTTTCTCTTCGCGGATCATTCCGGGCGGACTCACCTTTCGAGTTCACGCCGATGCGGACTGAATCCGGTCGACGGCGGAGCCACGGGCGGACCGATTAAGAGCCGTCAACCTGGCGTTGGGAGTTTGACCCCTCGATTCGTTCACCCCGGATGCGAACGGTCCTGCGGGTGTCTATTGCGATGACGCTGCCGACTACGACCAACGACAATGCCACCGAGGACGAGGTGTCGCTGATCCAGTGATAGCCAAGGTAGAGCCGACTTGCGATCTGTAACGCAATACCTAGTGCAGCCACGACAAACGCGACAATTGTGAACCCCGTCTGTCGCCGCCTGCTGGCGATGAGAAACGCCAGCAAGAGAAGAAAATCGGAGGCACCGAGAACGTGTCCAGAAGGAAATGAATAGGTATGGTCTGGGCCGAATAGCATCAATCCGATCGGGGGTCGTGGGTGCTTGATAATTGGCGCAAGCACCTGGGCAAGGGTGACGCCGACCAGCATCCCGCAGGCGAGCAGAATCGGGCGCCACGCATGCTTGGCCGCGACTATCCACGCGACGGTGACGATCGTCACAATGATGGGCAAAGCAACCGGGCCGAACACAATGGCAACGACGATCATGAACCCTGTCGTGCCGGCGTTTCGCTGAGCGTCGAACCACACTTCGACGGGCTTGTCTAGTCGTTCGACTCCGCCGTGCGTGAGAACGGCCACAAGCAGCACGATGAATGCGGCAAGCCCAATGATCACTAAGGTCGCAGCAGCAAGATAGAGACGGACACGTGCGGCACGGGGCAGATATCTCTCTTCGACAACAAACTTGGAGTGGAATTTCCTCCAGCGCCCGCCAACCGCCCTCTGCTGAGTCATGATTGCAATTATGAGCAGCGGGAATGTTCTCCGTTAGGTCTTGAGATGAAGGATCAACTCCACTAGGCATCTGGTTCCGGCGCCAATCGGGTGGGCTGGATTTGGGGTGCCGTAAAGTGCGTCGGGTGGGCAATGATCCCGGTTCCTGGTTCCTCAGTCGCGCCGAGCGAGGGAATCTGGCCACAGAAGTGCACGCGGGCGGCGGCGGGGCGAATTCTTGGTCGGAGGGCAACCTCGTGAAGCCGCTGATTCACGGAGCGACCTACTTCGCGAGGCTGCATGAGGAGCTGACAGCTCTCCACGCGGGAGACCGTGTGTGGTTCACGGACTGGCGTGGCGATGCCGACGAGCAGCTGCTGGCAGACGGTCCGTCGATCGGCGATCTGCTCGCGGATTTGGCCCGTGCGGGCGTGGAAGTGCGGGGCCTGGTCTGGAGATCCCACGGAAAGCGCGTGTCGTCTCCGATGAGCGGCCGATCCAACGAACTCCTCGGTCGTCAGATCAACGACGCGGGGGGTGAGGTGCTGCTGGATCAGCGAGTACGCCTGTTCGGCTCCCATCACCAAAAGTTCTTCGTCATCCGCCATCGTGACGACCCGTCGCGGGACATCGCGTTCGTTGGCGGGCTCGACCTCGGCCACAGCCGTCGCGACGATGCCGATCATGCGGGAGACCCGCAAGCGCTGACCATGGATGCCCGGTACGGCAAACGACCCCCGTGGCACGATGCCACCCTCGAACTGCGTGGCCCCGTGGTCGCAGACCTGCTGTCAGTTTTCGCTGAACGGTGGAACGACCCCGACCCCCTGGACAGGCGCACCCCGTACCGGATGCTGCTGCAACGTCTGGCCCACATGCCCCGGCGCCCCAAGCCGCTCCCAGACGCAGCGCCCCCACCACCGCCGGCAGGCCCCCACGCCGTGCAGCTGCTGCGCACCTATGGTGTGAAACATCCACCGTTCCCCTTCGCACCGGCCGGGGAGCGCAGCATCGCCCGCGCCTACTCGAAAGCTTTCGCCCGCGCCCGCTCGCTGATCTACATCGAGGATCAGTACCTCTGGTCGACAGAGGTCGCTGCCGCTCTCGCGGGCGCCCTCGAGCGGAACCCCGAATTGAATGTGATCGCCGTGGTGCCCCGCTACCCAGACTCCGACGGCCCTCTCGCCGGGCCGTCGAGCCGGATCGGGCAATTGCGTGCCATCGGGATGCTACGCCGAGTCGCGCCAGACCGAGTCGGCGTGTTCGACTTAGAAAACAGCGCCGGAACTCCGATCTACGTCCACGCCAAGATCTGCATCGTCGACGACACCTGGTTCACCAGCGGCTCAAGCAACTTCAACCGTCGATCCTGGACCACAGACAGCGAGCTCACCTGCGCCGTCCTCGATACCACTTCCCAGAATCTGGAACCAGCCGGCACAGAAACCGGCCACGACACTTCCCGGCTCCTGGCCCGCAACCTGCGCCTCCAACTCTGGGCAGAACACCTGGGCCTGGACCAGAACGATCCCCAACTTCACGACCCGGCGACCGGGCTCGAACTGTGGAACAGCGCTGCCGACTCTCTCGATCACTGGCACGAATCAGGCCGACGAGCACCCCGACCCAGCGCACGCGTGCGCCACCATACTCCCGAACCCGTGCCTCCGATCCAACGACTCTGGGCGCTCCCACTCAGCCGCCTCGTCCTCGACCCTGACGGCCGCCCCCGCCAGCTGAGAGGTACCTCGCAGTTTTAGGCCAACACGATCGATGCCACGAGGCGACGACCCGTGATTCTTCGTCGGCCCTTTGTGCGATTTAGGTAGCACATGTGATGTATGCTGTATTAACGCGGCTCCGCGCGCGAACCGTCGAGGGCGATGATGAAGATCACGGGCTACCGCTTGCTGCGCAGCTACCACAACTGGGGTCGTCCCATCGGCGACGTAAACGGATTCATCGACTCCGGCATCACCGAGGTGCCGATCGTGATCGTCGAGACCGACGAGGGCATTTCTGGCGTCGCCACCGGTTCCCACGAGGGGATCGACCGGGTCTTCCCGGCGATCGACGGGCAAGACCCTCGCGCGGTCTCGACCCTCTATGACCGGATGCTCGCCCGGGTCTTCAAGGCGGGCCACGCCGGCTCGACATTCGGCGGCATTGGTACTCTCGACTCCGCCCTGTGGGACCTCAAGGCGAAGATCGCCGGCGAGCCGCTGTGGCGGCTCCTCGGCGCGTCCGACCGCTTCGTCGCCGGCTACGCGTCGGGGCTAGACATCGCGCTGGGCGACGACGAGCTCGCCGGGTTCTATCGCACGATGGCCGAGCGCGGATTCAGCAGCGGCAAGCTGAAGGGCGGCCGCGATGCCGCGGCAGACATCCGGCGCCTCAGCATCATGTCGGACGCGCTCTCGGTCAATGCCGCCCACCCAGCACTCATGCTCGACGCGAACGAGTCGTGGAACCTCAAGCAGGCCGTTCGGCATGTCTCGCGAGTCGAAGAGGTGCACGACCTGACCTGGATCGAAGAGCCCCTGCGCCGGTGGGATGCGGTCGGTCAGGCGCGCTTGTCGGCCGCCGTACGCGCCGCGGTCGCCACCGGCGAGAACCTGACGGGACTCGAGCAGTACCGGCCGCTGTTTGATGCTGGCGCGATCGATGTTGTGCAGGCCGGCGCCGTCTGGGGGGTCACGCATTTCTTGCGCGTCGCCCTCGCCGCGCATGCCCGCGACCTCCCGATGAGTCCGGTCGGTCTCAGCGCCAACGGCGCTGTGGCGCACGCTGCGGCCGCGATCCCGAATCATCTATCGGCAGAGGTCCAAGACCTCGGCAGCCCGTTCGGGGTCACGATCGACGTGGAATACGCCGACGGCGGCCTCATTCTCGGAGACGAGCCGGGCGCCGGTCTGGTCGTCGACGAGGCCGCGATTGTCGGCGCAGACGACAAGGAGGCGGGCTGGCCGATGCCGCAAGGGCCTCACGTTCGTCCGCGGCGCGCGGGACTGCGGCTTGTCGCCGACGACGCGGCCGAATCAGCCGATCTCTGAGTCGCCGCCACGGGAAGGGTGATCCAGCCACGTGGAAGCGGGCGGGACAAGATGTTCCAACTCGTCCCAAACAGCGTCGGGGATGTGCAACCCGGCGGACGCGATCAGACTCGAAATTCTGCTCTCACTCGTGATCCCCACGACTGTTGCGTCGATTCGGGGATCGCGGAGCGAGAACTGGAGTGCGGCCGTGGCTAAGTCGATCCCCGACCTCGTGCAGACCGCGTCCATAGCGGCGATCGTCTCAAGGAGTTCGCGACTGGCGGGCTTGTACGAGTACTTCGTCGATTCGCCGGGGCGCGCGAGGATTCCGCCGCCATAGACGGCCGCATTCAGAACTCCTACCCCCAGTTCGACTGCGCGAGTGAATAACTCATCGGCGCTGCGATCGACGAGAGTGAACCGATTGTGGCTCAGGATCACATCGAACACACCCAGGTCGAGATACCGGTGCAACAACCTCGTGTCGCCGGTTGCGACGCCGATGGCATCGGCAAGCCCTTCGTCACGGATCTGAACGAGTGCGTCGACGGCGCCCCCGGCGGAAACCATGTACCCGAAGTCGAATGCGTCGGGATCATGCAGGAACAGCAACGGGACGCTCCGAACACCTAGCCGCTCCATACTTTCTCGGAACGACTCGCGCACGCGGGCACCGGAGAAGTCTCCCCCGGCAGAGTCGACCTTCGTTATGACCGAGAAGTCATCAGGAACTCCCCCGGCCAACGCGATCGCCTTTCCGATGCGACGCTCGCTGGTCCCGTCGCCGTAGTTGTTGGACGTATCGATAGCACGGATGGGACTTCGCAGGAGGGCGAGGACGAAATCCACTGCCGCGGATTCGCTGACGTCATAGCCGTAGAGATCGGGTATCGAGCCCAGAGGCGAAGCGCCAGCGATGATGGTCGAGGTGAACAGCGACGTCCGCCCGATCCGCCTGTGCCAGCCTCTAGTCATCCGACGTTGCCCCCTTCGCCAGCGCGCTCGACGAGAACCGTGACGTCCCACGGTTCGAGAACGATCGGAGTTGCACCGAGCCGCTGCGGCGGGTGAGCGGTGGCGGGCTCGGGCGACCAGTTGCTAATGAACCAGACGCGCCCCATGGTGCTGCTGCCCGATGTAACCGTGACCGTGGCATCCAACTGCCATTGGCTCACGCTCGTGATTGGCACGGCCCAGCGAAGGATCGATGTCGCTAGCGCGACGTCGGGCAGCGTGCCCACGTAGGTGACGCGACCGGCGCCGTGCGCGCGCGAGGTGACTGCGGGTCGGCCCGTGTAGATGCCCGAGGAGTACACGGCCACAACGTCGGCGCCGTCAGCGACAAGCGCGTCAGCCCAACCCTCGGCCTGGCCGCCACCGAAGGTGGTGCCCTCGATGCCGACCGGAGCCTCGAGCGTCGAGTACTCGTCGTACCAGACCCCCGCTGCGTCGGCGAGACGCCCGGGCGCTCGCTCGGGCCGGGCCCGGGCGAGCTGGTCGCCGTAGCCGGTTCGGATGCCGACCACAAGGTGCCCGCCCGCCTCCGCGTAGCGCACGAGTGCGTCGAGCATGTCGTCGTCGGCGATGTAGAGCGTCGGCACGACGAGCGTAGGGAACTCGGACACGAAGTCCGCCGCGTCGCGCTGCCGGAACTGGTCGGCGTGCACGATCCGACTCTGGACACCCGCCTCGAAGGCCGCGCGGTAGTAGCGATCGAAGATCCGCTGGTAGGACGAGCGATCCGGGCCGCCCTCGGCGTCGGCGAGCGGCGGGTAGAACTCGAAGCTGCGTTTCGTGTCGACCGAGTAGAGCAGGGCGACATCTGCGTCGGGCGTGAACCCCTCGAGCTGTGGCCCGAGGTCGCGCAACCGGTGACCGAGCTCCGCGATCTCACGGTAGATTCGACCGGGTTGGCCGCTGTGCGGCAGCACCCCGCCCCAGTAGGTTTCGATGCCGTAGTGCAGTGTTTGCCACTGCCAGTACTCGATCATCCGAGCGCCGCGGGCCACGAGGGCGAGGCCCGCGAGCGCGATCTGGCCGGGGTACGGCGTGTGGTGCTGCCAGTGCGACTGTCCGATGGACTGCGCATTCGTCTCGGTGACCAGGAATGGGGCCTGTGCTGAACTGAACATTCGGTCGCCCTGCTTGTAGAGCGCCCACACCGCGGTCGTGTACCACAGCGCGGGTCGCGACACCTCAACCCCGATGTGGAGTGCCTCCTGCATCATGTAGTAGGGATTGCCCGCCGTGACATCCAGCCCCTGCACGACCTGCTGGTCGTCGATCGCCGCGCTCTCGTACGAGATGCAGGTCGTCACGAACTGACCGGGATCCGCGTACTCGCGCACGATACCGGCCTGCCACGCTATGAAGTCGTTGACGAGCTCGGTCTGGTAGCGGCGCCACTCGAGTTGGTACTGCGGCGAGTGGTTGCCATCGGGACGCCACAGCTCGTCCCAGCTGCGGATGCGCTGTGACCAGAACGTGAGCCCCCATTCGCGGTTGAGCGTCTCGACATCCCCGTAGCGGCCTTCGAGCCAGCGCAGGAACCCGTCGAACACGCGCTGGTTGTGGAGCAGCAACGTGCCGGGCTCGTTGTCGACCTGGTAGCCGATGATCGCGGGGTGGTTGGCGTACCTCGCGGCGATCGCCCGGATAACGCCCTCCGCATGCTGCCGGAACAGGGGATGCGTGATGTCGACCTCCTGGCGCCACCCCCAGGGATGGCGCACCCCGGTGGCCTCCTCGCCCGCGAGGTCAGGATCCATCGCGCGAAGCCATGGGGGTACGGCATAGGTCGGCGTGCCAAGCACGACCGCGATGCCGCGGGCGTGCGCACCGTCGAGCACGGGCTGCAGCCAGTCGAGGTGATACATGCCCGGCTCTGGCTCCCACGTCGCCCACACAGACTCGCCAACGCGAATGACCGAGAAGGATGCCTCGGCCATTAAGTCGAGGTCGCGCTCGAGGTCACCGTTCACGCGGTACTCGTCGTAGAAAGCCGCTCCGAACAGGATTCGGTCGGGTAGCAGGTGTGCGTCGGCCAATGGCTCACTCCGTTGTGGCTGGTGCCGGAATGTTTCCGGCAACATGTGGGGGCGGCTGTACCGGGATGTTTCCGGCAACATGTCGTGGAAGACATCATGTTGCCGGTAACATCACTGTGTCAAGTCATACTTGCGTCGGAGGACTGATGATCGAGACGCAACCGAGCGTCGAACGGCCCGCCACGATCTACGACGTGGCGCGGGCTGCCGGGGTCTCCCATGCGACGGTGACCAGGTTGCTCAAGGGCTACGCGGGCATCCGCCCAGAGACCCGCGACCGCGTTGCCGAGGCGATCCGCGAACTCGGCTACCGACCCAATCTCAACGCCCGCTCGCTGACGACGGGACGCTCGCACCGAATCGCCGCGCTGACGCACGAGATCACGCAGGTCGGTCCGAACAAGATCCTCGAGGGCGCGAACATGGCCGCCCGAGATGCCGGCTACCTGCTCGACGTCATCACGCTGGATGTGCACGACCCCGCGGCGATTCGCGAGTCCATCGACGTCGCACTGCAGTTCGACCTCGCGGGGGTGCTCGCGCTGTCGTCGACCGACGAGGTGACGAACGCGGTCGAGACCACGACCTTCCGGGTTCCCGTCTACCTGGCCACAGGCCATGACAAGCGTCCGACAGACTCGCCGCCCACCGCTAGCGGTCTCTTCGCCGTTCTGCAACACCTTGCCGATCTCGGTCATCGTGATGTCGTGCACATCGCCGGACCGAGCGACTGGGTGGGGGCGCGCAACCGCGTCCGCGAGTACGAGTCCGCGGTCGTCGAGCTCGGCCTACGCTCTCGTGGCGTCATTCACGGCGACTGGTCTGCCCGCTCCGGCTATGAGGCGATCGGCTCGTGGTCGGACGAACTGCCCGCGACGGCGTTTGTCGCTGCCAACGATCAGACCGCGCTCGGTGTCATCCTCGCCCTCAACGAGCGCGGCTATCGTGTGCCGGACGACGTGAGCGTGACCGGAGTCGACGACACTCCGGAGGCCGCTTACTTCTCGCCGCCACTCACGACCCTTCGGCTCGACTTCGCCGCCCAGGGGAAGGATGCGGTGCAGCAACTGCTCGCGCGCATCGACGACGTAGCGCCGCCGCCGCTGCCTTCGCGGCGCCCCGAACTGATCGTGCGCCGGTCGACCGGTCCCGTCAGGCCGCGCGAATAGGCCGGGACGTCGACCCGCTCATTCAGTGGTGGCGCCGGCCGTCAGCCCGGTCGCGAGGAAGCGCTGCGAGAACAGGAAGACGATCAGGATTGGCACAACGGAAATGAGGATCGCCAAGGCCAACTGGGGAAAGCTGAGGTGCGCGCTGTGCAGGACGGCGGGCATAACGTCCGCCAGACCCACTTGCACGGGCTTCCTCTCCGACTCCGGCTCGGTGATGAACGGCAGGAAGAAGTTGTTCCAGTTGCCGACGAAGTTGAAGAAGGCGACGAGCCCGACAACGGGGGTCGCGAGGGGCAGGGCGATCCGCCGGAAGATCTGGAACTCCCCGG
>JADGOT010000364.1 GCA_017882805.1 Glaciihabitans sp.
GCGCATCCCGGACACAGATAGCTCTGAGTGCGGATCACATCAACTCGAGAGCGGCGATTCCGGCCAGTGCGCGATCCGATGCGCGACTGCTTGTCCGCCCGTGACGTCTCGCGCTCGCGCCAAGGCAGCGGGTCTCCGTGATCGCTTGCCGCGAGCGAGCCTCGGGCAGAACTCCCCATGTGCAGGGGTTATTCGGGACGGAGCGGCGTGGGAGTCGAACCCACCCAGCGCCGGGTTACGACGCCTCACCGGTTTTGAAGACCATGAGCCGTTGCCTGGGGAATGCCGCGTGTGCGGGGGAAGTCGTTTGTTGTGCTCGGGTGCGCGATCGAGTTGCGCGACTGTTTGGCAGTTTTGGCAGTGCCTAAAAAAAGGCTTGTTCTGCTGTCGAGCGATATTTGAGAACTTTTTACTTCAGTTGCCTGGAGTTGATGGAGGGGGCGAGCCGAGTTCTTTGAGGCGGGGGCCGATTTCTGCGCCGGCGCGGCCTTGTTTGCCGGGTTTGAGGTATCCGAGTTCTCGTGCTTTGTGTACGCGGTCGCGGGCTTGCGTTCTGCTGATGCCGAACTCCTCCGCGAGTTGGGGGAGAGGGTGTCGGTGTCCGCGGCTGCAGAGTGTGAGGTAGCGCTTGGCGATCTCGATGACTTGTGTTTCTCCGACGTATGGCTGCCGAGTTTTCGGTGGTGCGCTTCTGGGCGTGGTGTGGTTCGGGCTGGTGATTTCACGGAGGCGTCTGTTGTAGGAGTTCTGTCGTTCTAGGTATTCCGTGGCTTCGTTGAGCAGTCTTGCGGGGCTTAGGAGGCGGAGGAGTTCGGAGCTGATGCCGAGTGCGGTGTCGTCGCCTTTGCGGCTGAGTTGTCCTTCGAAGGCTGGTGCGATGGTGAAGTTGCCGATGACGAGCACGTTGTCGGCGGCGCGGACGATGGTCGCCGTGATGATCCAGAGTGCGTTGCTTTTTTCGCGCAGGCGCAGCCGGGTTCCGGCACGGCCGGCGTGTAGGCGCCCGTTGTGCTTTCGCACGGTGATCAGTGCGGCGCATTCGGCTACGAGGTCGGGTTCGCTGGGGTCGTTGACGGGAACGGCGGCGAGTTGGAACTCGGCGGGCACGCCCCAGATTCGGAGCAGTTCGTCGTCGGAGCGATTAGGGATGCCGAGTGCTTGGCGGGCTTCGGCGAGTGTGCGAATCCGTTTGGGCATGCCGCCACGGCTGGCCGCGAGCAACGGAGCGAGCAGTTCGGCATGAGGGCGAATCCGCGGGGCCGAGATCGCTGAGGTGGGACTGTTGCGCTTCCGCATACGTCAATGGTATGACATCTCGACCTGGTAGGCAACGGTATGGCTAATCTGTTGAGATGCGATCGAGTTCGGATAGTCCGGTGCCGCCTCGCTTGGTTGTGGTGGATGCCCTGGTGTCGGAGTTGAAGTTGCATGCGCGGAATCCGCGTCGTATTTCGGAGTCGCGTTTGGCGCAGTTGAAGCGGACGCTCGCGGCTCATCCGGATCTTCTGGATGCACGGCCGGTGATCGCGCTCGCGGATGGGACGGTGATCGCCGGCAACATGCGTCTGCGGGCCGCGCGCGAGCTTGGGCTCGAGACGATCGCGACCGTGTACGCCGACCTGGATGAGGTGCGGGCCGCGCAGTGGATGTTCCTGGACAACCGCTCGTTCGGTGAGGACGATGACGATCTTGCTGGCGAGTTGTTGGCGGAGCTCGTTGAGCGTGGCGGCGAGCTTGATCTGACCGGTTTTGAGCGGCCCGAGACCGACGCCTTGTTGCGGCGCCTCGCGCAACGCGACAAGGATCCCGACGAGGTCGTACCGCCGTCTGCCGGTGAGCCGCGCTCAAAGGTCGGGGAGGTATACGAGCTCGGTGCTCACCGCTTGATGTGCGGCGATGCAACGAGCGCGCTGCATGTCGAGCAGCTGCGCGGCGGTGAGGCGCCGGCGTTGATTGCGACCGATCCGCCCTATGGGGTCGAGCTCGATAACGCTTGGCGCGACCGCGCCGGCCTGAACGCCGGCGCTACGCCGCGGACAGAAGGCCATGCGACGACCCGGCTCGCTGGCGACACGCGTGCAGACTGGAGTGCTGCTTTCGAGCTCGTCCCCTCGTGCGTGGTGATCTATGTCTGGCATGCGTCGAGGCATGCCTCTACGGTCGAGGGCGGCCTCGAGCGGATCGGCTTCGACGTGAAGCAGCAGATCATTTGGGATAAGGGACGCTTCGCGCTCTCACGGCAGCACTACAACTGGCGGCACGAGCCCTGTTGGTATGCGAAGCGGCGCAATGCGACTACCCCGTGGTTCGGTCCGGCGAATCAGTCGACGGTTTGGCAGGCGGGGAGCCCGAAGATGCCCGGCGCTCAGCTGGGCGGGCCAGCTGATGCGAAGGTCGATCACCCGACACAGAAACCGGTCGCACTCTTTACGCGTCCGATCGAGAACCATCTGCAACCGGGCGAGCTTGTCTATGACCCCTTCGGGGGTAGCGGCACGACGCTGATCGCGGCTGAGCAGACCGGGCGTCGCTGCCTGATGATGGAACTCGACCCCGTCTTCTGTGACCTGATCCGGGCCCGCTACGCGAGCTTCACCGATGGACGATGATCTCGACGTCGAGCAGCCGCATGCCGGTGGTGCAGGGAGAAAGCTCACCGTGGAGCGGCAGCAGCGAATCTGCGACGCCGTACGCGCAGGGGTGCGACCAGAGATCGCGGCCGTCTATTGCGGAGTCAGTGCGCGCACCTATTACCGCTGGATGCACAACGGGCGCGGCCATAACGCCGAGGAGACCTACATCGCCTTCGCGGCTGCGGTCGAGGTGGCGCTTGCGGAGTGGGAGACGCGCGACATCCTGTTGATCGGTGAGGCCGCCAAAGATGATTGGCACGCGGCTGCCTGGCGGCTCGAGCGGCGGCTCCCGAAGGTCTACGGCCGCCGTGAACGCCACGACATCGCAAACGCCGACGAGGGCAGCTTCCGAATCGCGGCCATCCCGTACTTCGACCCCGACAAGCTCTCCGTCGCAGAGCTCGAACAGCTGATCGAGCTGACCGAGAAAGCGAGCCCAGACGATGCCGAAGCGTGAACGCACCCTCCCCGAACTACGCGCAGCACTCGAGCAAAAGCATCACGACAACACGCTGCTCGAAGAAGCAAGCTTGTGCAGCCAGGACTTGCGGGCATTCGTGGAGGCGGCTTGGCCGATCGTCGAACCGGTTGCGCAGTTCTGTCCCAACTGGCATATCGACGCGATCTGTGAACACCTGCAAGCCGCGAGCCGCCGCGAGATCTTGCGCCTGGTTATCAACCTGCCACCGCGGCACATGAAGTCGCTGACGGTCTCCGTGCTCTGGCCCAGCTGGACGTGGACGTTCGCGCCGCACACGCGCTTCTTGAGCGCGAGCTATGGCGCGAGCCTTGCGGAACGTGACGCGGTGAAGAGTCGCGACCTGATTCGCTCTGCCTGGTACCACAGCCACTGGCCGGAGATCGAGCTGAAGGCAGACGTCAACCGCGCAAGCCGCTACGAGAACACCGCCAGCGGCTATCGGATCGCGACCTCGGTCGGCGGTGAGGCAACCGGTGAGGGTGGTGATGTGATCATCGTCGATGACCCGCACAAGGCCGAGGAAGCACTCAGCGACAGCGGCCGCGCCCGGGTCATCGATTGGCACGACGGGACACTTGGCTTCCGCTTCAACGACCCCACGACCGGTGTCGAGGTCGTGATCATGCAACGCCTCCACGAACGTGACCTCACCGGACACTTACTTGAGCGCGACGGCTGGACGCACCTCTGCCTGCCCGCCCGCTACGAGCCTCACCACCCCTTCCGCTGGCCGGGCGACCCACGAACCCGCCAAGGTGAGCTGCTTTGGCCTGCGCACGTCCCCGAACGGGCGCTCGCCCAAGTCGAAGAAACGATGGGCACCTACCGCGCTGCCGGCCAGCTGCAGCAGCGTCCCGCCGCGCTCGAGGGAGAACTCCTCAAACGAGCCTGGTGGCGCTTCTACGACCCCAACTGGCTCGCCGACCACCAAATCAACCAGCTGCCCCGCTTCCAGCGGATCATCCAAAGCTGGGACACCGCCTTCAAAGACAAAACAAGCTCCGACTACGTTGTCGGCCAGATCTGGGGAATCCACCGCGCCGACCGCTACCTCCTCTACTCCTACCGGCAGCACGCGAACCTGCACGCAACAAAAGACGCCATGCGTGCCGCGCACGCCTGGGTCGAACGACGCTTCCCCCACACACCACACGTCCTGCTGATCG
Organism: Glaciihabitans sp.; assembly: GCA_017882805.1. Taxonomy (GTDB): domain Bacteria; phylum Actinomycetota; class Actinomycetes; order Actinomycetales; family Microbacteriaceae; genus Galbitalea. Next base: position 4,281 of record JADGOT010000364.1, read on the forward strand.
AAAAATCCGCAAACGGCAGCGAGATCATCGACGAACTCAAACGCGAACTCCCAGGAGTCCTCGCCGTCACGGTTTCCACCGACAAGATCACCCGCGCAATGGCTGCCCAACCACCCCTCGAAGCCGGCAACATCTACCTCCCCGGCCGAGCAACACCCGACAACCCCGCAGGCTACGACGCCTCCGCCTGGGTCTCCGACCTGATCGAAGAAGCCGCAACCTTCCCAAACGGCAGCCACGACGACCAAGTCGATGCCTTCAGCCAAGCAATCAATTGGGCACGCAGCCACACACACCGCCCCGGGCGCTGGTCCGTCCCGCAGGGACGGATCCCAACCCACACCGACACGCTTCACCAGCTACACACCCGACACCGAAACCACACAAGCCTCACCCACACCCGTCGAGCACTCAGCGACACAGAACTCGCCGCAACACTCGGCCTACAAGCAACCACCGGCTACCACTTCGGCGACCTAGGCTAGTGCCGCACCGAACGATGCTCAGGCGAGAGCATGCTGGCCCAGGCCACTGCGCTAGCACGTCAGACGTGTGCTGCGTTGTCGCACACCCTTTCGGCATCAGCGACCAGCGGCCACGTCAGGCGAAAGGCAGCCCCGCGGCAAGGAAACGCATCGCCACGACGAA
>JADGOT010000365.1 GCA_017882805.1 Glaciihabitans sp.
GCCGACAAAGCCCGAACCGCCCGTAACCAAAACCAATTCGCCGCTCATGCCCGCTCCCTCTGTTAGGTCAATTCTGCCGTGCGGAACATCGCGAAGCGACTGTCATACGGATACGGCAAGACGCTCCGCCGAGCTAACCTCCGGCTCAAGATCTCTTGGTCGAGGAGGATGCCAATAACTGGTCCCGTCTCAGTCTCAAAACTCAGGCCCCACGCGCCACCGCAGTGCAGACGGGGTTGGCGACCTGTGGGGCCCGATTTTTTTCGGAGACCTGACTGAATTGCGGATCAGCCGGTCACTGGGATGGCCGTGGTGGTGACATGGCCGTATCCGGTTGGGTGCGGCCATTCTTTTGTTGATGCACTCCTAGAAGCCGCCCGTGAAGATCCAAGGCTCAAGGTCGTACAGCGTGTACGACGCCGTCTGCATTGTGTAGCCTTCGACGCTCGTGTTGCGGTCGGTGATCGCGACCCAGACCCGGCCGTGGATGAGCAGGTCACACTCGTGCTTGTTGACGATGTAGAGAACGCCGCCGAGTGTCGGCTCGTCGTCAGTGCCGACGATGCCTCGGGACGCGTAAATGGCACGCAAGCTGGCCGCGTTCGATGGCGTCAGGGCCGTCTCGGAGATAGTGAAGTTTCTGGTCGCCGGGCTGTGGCTGAGACCCCAGGTGCAGTTCGTTCCTTGCCAGCCGATGATCTTCGACTGCAACTGCGAGTCATCCGAGCCATAGTGCGCCGGGAGCGTGTTGTACGACACCGCGGTGTCCCCATTGGCGGCCGCAAAGACGTCGAAGTAGGTGGACGGATCAGTGAGCATGTATGCGCACTTGGGGATCGAGGCGAGCGGTTCGGCGGAGGCCGGCACGGCAGCAACGAAGACGACACCGAATACAACAGCGGATGATGCAATGGCGGCGATGGAGCGACGGATGTTCATGAGTCCCTTTCTTACTAGCGAGCCGGTTGGCGTCACATTCACGACGAACAGGTGCCTCCCCGAGGTTGACAGGAGGACCGCATCCGTTTCGGGTGCGGCCCTCCGCGCTCTCTGCGAACCGTTGTGCAGGAGTTTCGGTGCCTCGGTCACATTTCTGCTGGCGTAAGGCCCGATTCGCGATGGAAGTCCTGCACAACGGTTATGGCTGCTGAGACTGTGTACGGAAGCGTACGAAGTGGCGTCGGCGCAGCAGGGTGAGGATGCGACGCTGGGCCGGGGAGAAGGCGGCAATGCCCGCGGCGGCATCCACGGGCTCGAATCCGACGACGTCGTACTCGACCGTCTTGTACGTGACTGTGCAGTGGCCCGCTGCCAGCGCGTTCATGTACCACTGCACCCGGTCTCCGTAGGTGAGCTCGATCATGAAGCCGCCCTCGGTCGGCTGCACGATGATCGGGGTCTCGTAGGTCTTACCGCTCTTTCGCCCCACTGAGGTAACGATCGAAAACGGTCCGCGCCCGCTTCGGGCCATCCGAAGCGTCACTGGGTTGAGCGTGTGCTTCAGGATTGTGCCCCACGCCGACGTGCCAGTCACGGTTTCCTGCTCAAAGCAGCGGGTGGCTCGCCGACTCCGACTATGGACACCCGAGTACGGTCGCGCGGGCGAAGCTGGATCAGCCAGCGAATCCCAACAATGAAGAAGAACTGCCAGCAGAGAACGCCGATGACGAGCCACGCCGACATGCTCGACAAGCCGAACGGGCGAACCAATGTGCCGTCGGCCACAAAACTCGCAGTGATGGCTGGGATCACAGATCCAGGCAAACCGATTACTGACAACATTGCCATCCCGGAAAATGCCGCAAGACCCTCCTGTTGGTGCTGACTCACCGTTGAGATGAGGAACAGGCCGATGAGTCCGACCCAGCCGAGGTACACACCGGTCAATACCCAAAAGACCACGTTCGTTGTGGTTCCTTGGCCATACCGATGGTTGCTGCGTGCGGCTCCAAGTGCGACAACGAGGGGCACTCCGTTGAAAATGATGAGACCGATCAAGAACAGAACTGACAGCAACGTCGCATCCATGATCCGAGGCTAACGACAGCGCGTCACGCGTCGGACTCGTTTGCGTCACGTTTGGATATCGGGTGCTACCCCGTCGTCGGAACCGTCGTGGCGGTGCCGTAGAAACGCTTCTCGAAGACCTGGCGCGCGAGACGGGTGGTACGCAGGTAGTCCTCTTCGAGCTGACTCGCCGAGCCCGGAGGATATTCGAGGAGGCGAGCGACACCCTCAAGCGCCTGGCGGTCGGTGGGCAGCACATCAGCGGTCTTCGCCGTCCAGAGGGTCATGGCGGAGCGCGCACGCGAGGCGATGAGCCAGGCGTCGCGCAGGCGAGCAGCATCCGCCTCGGATACAAGCTTGTTCTCGGCCGCGACGGACAGCGCGGTGAGAGTCGACGTCGTCTGCAGGCCCGGGATGCTCGCGCCGAACTGCAGCTGGAGCAGCTGTACGAACCATTCGACATCGCTCAGCGAGCCGCGGCCAAGCTTGAGATGCCGTGCCCGGTCCGCGCCCTGCGGTAGTCGCTCCGACTCGACGCGGGCCTTAATGCGCTTGACCTCGCGCACATCCTGCTCGCCGATCTTCTTCGGATAGCGCACCTCATTCGCCAACACCTCAAAGTCGCGAATCAGGTCGGCGTCCCCCGCAACACCTCGCGCTCGCAGCAGAGCCTGGGCCTCCCATGTGAGCGACCAGCGCTTGTAGTACGCCCGGTAGCTGTCGAGTGAGCGCACGACCGCCCCATTCTTGCCCTCGGGCCGGAGTCCGATATCGAGATCGAGCGGCAGCCGAAGATCTTCCGTGAGGCGATTGAGCGTCGCGATAATCTGCTCCGACCGGGACTGCGCCTCCTCTCCGGTCGCGCTCGTCGCGCGATAGACGTAGACGATGTCCGTGTCGGAACCGAAGCCGAGTTCCTGCCCGCCATACCGACCCATCGCGATGATGGCGAACTCCATGCCGTCCGGCTCGAGCCGCGCGAGTTCGAGCATGCCCGTGAGTAGCGCGGTCGTCACGTCGCTCAGCGCAACGCTAATCGCCGAAATTGAGGCGATGCCTAGGATGCCCGCGATCGCGATTCGAAGTATTTCGCGACGTCGCGCAGTGCGCAGCGCGAGCGCGGCGGCCTCGATGTCGTCATCGTGCCGCGCGATCGTTGCGTGCGTTTCATCGAGCAGAACCGAAAGGCTGTGCGGCTGCAGCTCGTCCTCATTCTCAAGCCAGGCCGCCCCATCCGGAATTCGCTCGAGCAGATTACTGACGAATCGCGACCCGGAGAGAACGCTGGTCAGCCGCTGGGCCGCACCCGATGAGTCGCGCAACATCCGAAGGAACCAGTACGCCTCGCCGAGGTCGTCGCTCAGTCGCCGAAACGAGAGCAGACCGTGGTCGGGATCCGCGCCCTCGGCGAACCAACCCAGCATGACGGGGAGGAGGGTGCGCTGGATGGTGGCGCGACGCGAGACACCGCCGGTCAACGCTGCGATGTGGTGCAGGGCCCCGGCAGGGTCACGGAAACCAATTGCCGCAAGCCGCGCCTCCGCCTGCTCGCTCGACAGGGACAGCTCGTCGTTCGGCAGTGCGGCCACAGCGGTGAGCAGCGGGCGGTAGAAGAGTCGCTCGTGCAGGCTTCGCACCTCGTGCTTCGTGCGCTGCCACCCTGAAGTCAACTCGTCGGCGCTCGAATACAAACCCGTCGCGCGGGCGAGGATGCGCACCGCGTCGGGCTCGCGCGGCATCAGGTGAGTGCGGGACAGTCGCGACAGCTGCAGGCGATGTTCGAGGAGGCGAAGAAACCGGTAGTCGCGCGAAAACTCGGATGCCTCGACGCGACCGATGTACCCCTGCGCCGCGAGAGCGACGAGCGCGGGGAGGGTCGCCTGCTGGCGCACATCGGGGTCGTTCTGCCCGTGAACGAGTTGCAGGAGCTGAATGGTGAACTCGACATCGCGAAGTCCGCCGGGGCCCAGTTTGAGCTGGATATCGCGCTCGTCTGCCGGGATGTTGTCGGTGACCCGTTCGCGCATCCGCTGCACAGACTCGACGAAATTTTCCCGCGACGCGCTCGACCAGACCAATGGCGCGATCGCTGCAACGTAGCGCGCCCCAAGCTCCAGATCGCCAGCCAGTGGTCGGGCCTTGAGCAACGCCTGGAACTCCCAACTCTTCGCCCAGCGGTCGTAGTAGGCGAGATGCGACTCGAGAGTTCGCACAAGAGCGCCGTCCTTGCCCTCGGGGCGAAGATTGGCGTCCACCTCCCACAGCATGGGCTCAGATGCGAGCTCCTGGATTCCCCGGGCTGCTTGCATCGCCAGTCTTGTCCCGATCTCCACCGCCTTGTCGGAGCCCAGGGCGCCTGCGGCTTCCACCACGAAGATCACGTCGACGTCGCTCACGTAGTTGAGCTCGCGCGCCCCCGACTTTCCCATGCCGATGATCGCAAGGCGCGTGTTCGCAACATCCGCCGCCTCGAATCGAGTACTTCGCCGCGCGACTTCGAGAGAGGCGTCCAAAGCCGCTCCGGCCAGGTCGGCGAGCATTCCGGTGACCTGCGATACCGCGGCGAGTGGATCGGGGTTCCCGAGATCCCACC
>JADGOT010000366.1 GCA_017882805.1 Glaciihabitans sp.
GCGAGTCGACAGCCTTCGGCGTCGGGTCAATGATGTCGATCAGACGTTTGTGGGTGCGCTTCTCGAAGTGCTCGCGGCTGTCCTTGTACTTGTGAGGAGAGCGGATCACGACGATCACGTTCTTCTCAGTGGGCAGCGGCACCGGGCCGACGACGGTCGCGCCCGCACGGGTCACGGTGTCGACAATCTTGCGCGCCGAGCTGTCGATGACCTCGTGGTCGTACGACTTAAGTCGAATGCGGATCTTTTGTCCCGCCATGTCTGACTCGCTTTCTTGCTAGTTATGTAATGCTGCTTGGATTTCTGAGCTGCTTGAATTTCTAGGCTGCTCAGCGCTCCGACGGCCATTGCTGACCGGCGGAAACTGACGCACCACTGTTTATCTGTCAAAAGTTATTGCTGGCAAAAGCTATTGCTGGTGTTGCTTCACAACCCGCGCACGAACACACAGCGCTCGAAAACGCCGTACTGATCGGAATCAGCGTCGAGTTTGATTGAGTCTTGTTCTGCCATCCGAGGCCCAGAATTGACATCTGTGCACCTGTGAGTCGATATCTGCCGAAACGGAGATCAAACCCACCGAAATGGTGATCCGGGCGCGAAGCACCGGAATGTGGAACTACACGAGTTTGCCACATCCGATGCATTGCTGCAACCCGGGCGTGTCGCAGGTCACGGTGCGTCGACGTGGGCACCCAGCCGTGAGGTCAAAACGAGGGTCAGAACGCCGCCCAGGTAAAAAACCATTGCGGCATACAGGGCAATCGCGCCATCCGAAAAGTGAATGACGAGAGCGCCCACGGCCGCGCCAACGCCCATCGCGAGAACGGCCAGAAGTCGTGGCGCCCAGTTCTCGTGTTTGCCCCCAGCGAGCCTCGAATCGCGGGCCAGGTTCGCGAGAGTGTTGGTCACCACGATGGTGGTGACATCGCTGTTTCCGATGGGTTTGACGGCGGACACCTGCGAACCCATAACTGAGGCGAGCAAGAACGTGACCGTAAACAGCACGGGGGTGGGAAGGTGGCCGACGATTGTCCAGGTGGTCGCCAGACCGATCGCGAGGATGCCCCCGGCAAGCAGCAGCCACGCTGACACGCGCGGCAGTCCCTTGGCGTGCCCGCGCCCGACAATCCTGCCGCCCACGATCGTGCCGACTACAAAGCCCAGAAGTGCGATGACGTTGTTCACGAACGGAATCCCCGCGACACCCGCGAGCGCGAAACCGATGAACAACACATTGCCCGTCATGTTGCCCGTGAAAACGTGATCGAGGGCGAGGTAGCTGTCGGCGTCAATCACGCCCGTCGACGCTGTGAGCATGAGCAAGCCCGCGGTGTACCTGTGGTGAATCGGGAGCAGTGCCATCACTCAAAATGCTAACCGCTCGGCGGGGTAGGTCTAGGACACCCCAGAGTGTGACGCGTGCCATAGCTTCGACCACGATCGACAGGTCCATCTTTGATTCGCCCGCCAACCGCTCGGCGAAGTTGATGGGAACCTCCCGGATAACGAGCCCCGCGCGGCTTGCGCGCCAGAGCATCTCAATTTGGAAGCAATAGCCCTGAGCCACCACGGTGTCGTAGTCAATGGCGGTGAGCGCCGACGAACGGAACACCCGGTAGCCGCCCGTGATGTCGGCGAACGGTAAGCCCAGGGCGACGCGCGCGTAGAGACTCCCCGCACGCGAGAGCAGGCGCCTGCGGAACGCCCATACTGGCGCTCCCCCGCCGTCAACCCAACGCGAACCGAGCACGACATCTGCGGCGACAATCCCCTCGAGAAGCGCGGGCAGTTGTTCAGGGCGGTGAGAACCGTCACCGTCCATCTCCACGAGAATCTCATAGCCCTGGCGAAGGCCCCAGCCGAAACCGGCGCGGTACGCGTTCCCAAGCCCGGACTTACCCGGGCGATGGAGCACCGAAATACGGTCGGAGGCGGCGGCGAGCTCATCTGCCAAGAGGCCCGTGCCGTCGGGCGAATTGTCGTCGACGACGAGGATGTCGACGTCGTCGCTTGCGGCAAGCACCCGGCCCGCAATCACAGCGAGGTTATCGATCTCGTTGTAGGTGGGGATGACCACAAGAACACTGTTGTTGCTGACGCTGCTCATGCAACGATCCTGCGCGAGCCCGCTGTGCCGAAGGCCGGAAAGACCGCCCGTAGCCCTGAGATTTCTCACAGGCGGGCAGGAGCGTGGGTTTAGCCCGCCAGCAGTGGCAGGGTGACAATCGCTCGGGTGCCACCCTCCGCACGAGGCCCGAGGCGGGCATCCCCGTCGCTTCGGACCACGATCGCCCTCACGATGGCGAGCCCGAGGCCGCTGCCGCCGGATGGACGCGGGCGCGACGAAGCGGCCCGGGTGAATCGGTCAAAAGCGACTGGAAGGAACTCCTCAGACATCCCGTGGCCCGAGTCCAGAACCGTCAACACCAACTGGTCGTCGGCCGCCGCGAGGTTGACCGACACGGTTGCGCCGCGCGGCGAGGCTGCGATCGCGTTAGCGACGAGATTGTCCACCAGACCGGCGAAATCGATCGGACGGATCGCCACCCGGATCTTCGGCCGCACCTTCGCACTGCTGAAGTCAACGGAGACCGCCGTCATCGACCCGAGCACAATGGCCCGGTCCATGCTGCCAAGGAACTCGGCAACGAGAGTCTCCCCCGACGTCGCCGGTGGCGGCTCCTCCGCCTCGATTCTGGACAGCGTGAGCAGGTTCGTGGTCAGGTTCGACAGCCGATGAAGGGTGCCCTCCGCCGCAGTGATCTCTTTCTCCAATGCCGTGGCGTCGCCCGACGACAGATGGGCGAGCTGAAGCTGGGTACGCAGCACCGCAACGGGAGTTCGCAATTCGTGGCTTGCATCCGCGACCATCTGGCGCTCACGATCCGCGGATGATCGCACGGATGTGATGAACGCATTGAGGGTCTCGGCGAGCGCGGAAAGCTCGTCGTGAACCGGCCCCACCGGCAGAGTGTCTGCCGTCGCCGAGTGCGACAACAGGCTGGCCTGCTCACGCATCCTGCTCACCGGGCGAAGCGCGAGCCCGCTCACAATCCAGGTCGTCGCCCCGAAACCGATCACCAACAAGACGGCACCGATCGCCAGGACAAGGGTGAGTCCGTTCAGAACATCCTGCCCGGACTCGCTGTTGCGCGCCTCGATAATGTGCCAGGTGCCGCCAGGAGTCGCCACCACCTCGTTGACTACGTCGTACTGCAGGCGGGCGGTGATCCGCACGGTGTTCAATCCGTGCTCGAGACCGGCGAGATGTTTGATTCGGTCTTCAAGGCTGCGGGGCAAGCTGGTGACAACGATCTTGTCTTCCGGGTTAACCACCGCGAGCAACTGATCCTCGCCCGGCCGCGAAAAGCCGCCTACCGTGCCGTCATGAATCGCAGACTCGTACGCCGCGCCACTGCTCGTCAAAAGGGTGTGCGTCGACGACGCGACGATCGTATCAACGCCGGCGCGAAACGCGAACGCCGCAGCAGACACCAGCAGAATGGCGATCAGTACAGCCCACAGCGTGATCCTCCCGCGAATAGTCTGCCCGCGAAGCCAGCGCACCTACGTGACCTCGATCAGGTAGCCACTACCGCGCACTGTCACGATGCGCATGCCACAGCGTGCGGGGTCCAGCTTGTGCCGAAGGTAGCTGATGTATTGGTCCACGATGTTGGCGTCGATGTGCTGGGCGGACCCCCAGACGGTCTCAAGGATGCGCACGCGACTCACTGCCGTCCCCGCCTCCTGCGCCAACAGGCGGAGCAGGGCGAACTCCTTCGGGCTGGTCGGAATGACCGCATCAGCGCAGGTCACGCGGAGCGTCTCTGAATCCAGCAGCAGATTGCCAACCGCAACTCGCATCCGATCGACGCCCGAGTTGCGCCGGAGCATTGCCCGCACCCGGGCCAAGAGCTCGGTGAAGTCGAAGGGCTTTGTCAGGTAATCATCCGCACCGCTGTCGAGACCGAAGACGCGGTCTTGAACGGCATCCCTCGCCGTGAGCAGAAGAATCGGAAACGATTCGTCGCCCTCCCGCAGACGTCGACAGACCTCGAAACCGGACATGCCAGGAAGCATCACGTCGATGACGGCACCGGCGACGGGTTCGTTGCGCGCCGCTATCAGCGCATCCACGCCGTTGTCGACCGCGCGAATGTCGTAGCCTTCGGCGGTCAGGCCGCGGTCCAGCAGCAGGCGCATCTCTGGGTCATCCTCGACGACGAGAATCACGGCGGGAACACTCACGAGCCCGATACTCGCACGTCTCCACCGGATTGTCTCCACCATCCGCGAACGTGAGAGTCTCCTCAGACTCGCGAGAGTTTGCCGCCGGGGACGCGAAAACGGGGCCGACCCTATGGCCGACCCCGTTTTACGGTAGAACGAGTTACTACTTCAGAACCTTCGTGACCGTTCCAGCGCCGACGGTGCGGCCACCCTCACGGATGGCGAAGCCGAGGCCCTCTTCCATCGCGATGGGCTGGATCAGCTCGACCGTCATACCAACGGTGTCGCCGGGCATGACCATCTCGGTGCCCTCGGGCAGCGTGATGACGCCGGTGACGTCGGTGGTACGGAAGTAGAACTGCGGGCGGTAGTTCGCGTAGAACGGGTTGTGACGGCCACCCTCATCCTTCGACAGGATGTAGGCGGTGCCCTCGAAGTTCGTGTGCGGCGTAACCGAACCCGGCTTCACGACAACCTGGCCGCGCTCGACGTCCTCGCGCTTGGTTCCACGAAGAAGAAGACCACAGTTCTCGCCGGCCCATGCCTCGTCGAGCTGCTTGTGGAACATCTCGATACCGGTAACCGTGGTCTTCTGCGTCGGGCGAATGCCGACGATCTCGACCTCGGAGTTGATAGCGAGGGTTCCGCGCTCTGCACGGCCCGTAACGACGGTTCCACGACCGGTGATCGTGAAGACGTCCTCGATGGGCATCAGGAACGGCTTGTCACGGTCGCGCACCGGGTCGGGCACGCTCTCGTCGACGGCCTCCATGAGCTCGAGAACGGACTGCGTCCACTTCTCGTCACCCTCGAGGGCCTTCAGGCCGGAAACGCGAATAACGGGAGCGTTGTCCCCGTCGAAGCCCTGGCTGGAGAGCAGCTCGCGAACCTCGAGCTCAACGAGCTCAAGGATCTCTTCGTCGTCAACCATGTCGGACTTGTTGAGGGCAACAAGAAGGTAAGGAACACCAACCTGCTTGGCGAGCAGGACGTGCTCGCGCGTCTGGGCCATGGGACCGTCGGTCGCCGCAACCACGAGGATCGCGCCGTCCATCTGGGCAGCACCCGTGATCATGTTCTTGATGTAGTCAGCGTGGCCCGGTGCGTCAACGTGAGCGTAGTGACGCTTCGGAGTCTCGTACTCGACGTGCGAGATGTTGATCGTGATACCGCGCTGGCGCTCTTCTGGAGCGGAGTCGATCGATGCAAAGTCGCGTGGCTGGTTAACAGCCGACGGGTACTTGTCCGCCAGGACCTTGGAGATGGCCGCCGTGAGGGTGGTCTTTCCGTGGTCGACGTGACCGATCGTTCCGATGTTTACGTGCGGCTTTGTCCGCTCGAACTTGGCCTTAGCCACTGTGGGTCCTCCTCAGGACTCGGTTGCAAACATCCGGTGGTTCCGGATGCCTGCTAATTGGTGTGTTGTTATGTTACTCGGCGCGTATGGCACCTTGGCCAGCGCGTGCGCACTGGTACAGGGCTCCAGAGCAGCTTGCGCTACTCGCCCTTGTTCTTCTGAACGATCTCGTCGGCAACAGCCTTCGGGACCTCAGCGTAGGACTCGAAGGTCATCGAGTACACCGCGCGACCCGAGGTCTTGGACCTCAGGTCACCGACGTAACCGAACATCTCCGATAGAGGCACGTGGGCACGAACGACCTTGACGCCGGTCGCATCCTCCATGCTCTGGATCTGACCGCGACGCGAGTTCAGGTCGCCGATGACGTCTCCCATGTATTCCTCTGGGGTACGTACCTCGACGGCCATGAGCGGCTCGAGCAGAACGGGTTGTGCCTTGCGCGCGGCTTCCTTGAAAGCCATCGAGCCGGCAATCTTGAACGCCA
>JADGOT010000367.1 GCA_017882805.1 Glaciihabitans sp.
AGAAGCCGTCGTTCCATGCGGCTTCTGCGAGGTTGTGTGAGCGGGCGGCGAACTCGTCCTGCCGCTCGCGAGAGATGCCGAACTTGTCGGCGAGCAGCTCGTTGGCCTCGCCCAAACTCACCGTCCACTGTTTCGGCATGCGGTCGTTGACCAGTCGCCAGCCGAGGGTGGTGGATACGGCGGTCATATTGCCGATGGGGAAACGCCTGTCCGGCTTCGGCAGTACCCAGGGTGCCCGGGTCATCGATTCAACGCCGCCGGCGATAACGACGGACGCGTCGCCGGTCTCGATCATCCTGGACGCGCTCATCGCGGCGTCCAGGCTGGACCCGCACAGCCGGTTCACCGTTGTGGCAGGCACGGAGGTGGGGAAGCCGGCCAGCAGAAGCGCCATCCGGCCCACGTTGCGGTTGTCCTCGCCGGCACCGTTGGCCAGTCCGAAGATGACTTCGCCGATTTCGGCACGGTCCAACCGTGGCGACCGCTCGACCAGCGCACCGAGGACCGTAGCTGCAAGATCGTCCGGGCGGACACCGGCGAGCGCACCGTTGACACGGCCAAAGGGTGTGCGTATGGCGTCGTAGACGAAGGCTGCGGCCACGTACGGATCCTCCTCAAATCGTTCCTGCGATGAGTTTGCGCGTGTTGCCTGCCATACGTCCAATATCTAATGAGTCTTATCGACATATGATTAAGATATGACCGTACGGCGCTTGCAATACTTCGTCGCAGTGGCTGACGAGCTGTCGTTCACCGCGGCCGCACGGGTGCTGCACATGGCCCAACCGCCATTGTCTATGCAGATCCGCGAGCTCGAGCATGAACTCGGCGTGGACCTGTTCCGTCGTGGCCCGCGCGGTGTCGCGCTCACCGCCGCAGGTCAGGCACTGCTGCCTGAGGCCCGCCAACTGCTCGAGCGGTACGACCTACTTCCGCTGGTGGCCCGTCGCGCGGGTTCTGGCGAGGTCGGCCGGCTCGCGGTCGGTCTCGTGCCCTCAGCTGCGAACGGGAGGCTGCCGGGCGTGCTCCACCGCTTTCGCGGAAAGTTTCCCGACGTGCATGTCTCGCTCGTCGAAGACCGTCCCGCCGAGCTGCTCCGCCAACTCGACGCGGGCCACCTCGACATCGTGTTGCAGTACTCGCCGCCGGTTCGCCCTGCCCACGGTGGCCGAGTGCTCGCCGAGGAGGCCTTTGTGGTTGCGCTCCCGCCTGGCCATCGTCTCGCCGCGCGCCGTTCGATTCCTCTTCAGGCGCTCGCCGAGGAGCCGTTCATCATGCCCATGCGCCACGGCGGTGAGGGGTTGTACGAGCGGATCATCAAGCTACTCGCCGACCACCAGGTCGTCCCGGACGTGGTGCAGAGCGATATCTGGCTGCTCCAAACGATCGTGGGTCTCGTCGCGGCCGGTGTCGGTCTGTCAATCGTTCCCGAGTCAGCAAGCGTGATTCGGGGCGGTGAGGTCATCTATCGGCCGATTGCGGCACAGCTCGATCCGGTGCCGCTCGTCGCAGTGTGGCGGCTTGCCGACGAGTCACCGACGGTGCGGCGATTCGTGGCCGAGTGGGCTTAGACCGAGTGCGATGAGAGGCGTCAGCCAAGCTGCTCAGTGCCTACCGCGCTCGCGACCGTGCTGTCAGCTGGCATCGGGCGCATCTCCATAGGTGTGGAAGCGTCCGGCCGGGTCCTTCTCGCCGCGAATCACCTCAAGGCGCTCGCGATTTGCTTCAGCCATGAAGGGTGCACTTCGCCGGGCCAGGTTCTCGTCGGCGAGCTGGATCCCAGTAGAGAGGGGCGACAGGTCGGCAATCCCATTGAGAACCCAGTTCGTGACGGTCATCTCGTCGGCTGGGTCCCGCCAGAGGCCGTATATCGCGATGTAGGTCTCGTCCTCTAGTGAGTACGCCATGTCGGCACGAGCCAGCTTCGGCGACCAGTTCATCCAGATGAAGTGCGCGGGTGGCTCCGGAAGTCTCTCGAGGATGCGGTTCAGGCCGGGCAGGAGCTCATCGGCAGACGCATGTGTCCACATATTGTCGACGACGTGGAAGTGGTCGACCGGATAGTTCGACATCGTTTCCGCCGTCAGCGTCTGCAGCGGCATCTGATCTAACGGCGTGAAATGGTGCGCCCCCTCTGGTCGGCTCTCGAGGAAGGAAGTATCACGGACGGCCTGCTCAACGCTGTCGGCAAAGACGGCGACGATCAGCAAAATGCCCGACTCCCCGGTGTTCGGAAGCCGCCGGGACACCACGAACATCAACTCCACTGTGGTGGGCACATCCGGGCCGACTCGATGGACCCAGCGAAGGATCTCCTCGAACTTGTCGATGGGGTAGATGCCGAGTCGCGCGCCTATCACTCGCGGGCGGCGGTAGAGCTTCAGATGGAAACGCGTGACTACCCCGAAGAACCCCGGGCCGGCGCCACGCGCTGCCCAATAGACGTCGGCGTTCTCGTCGGGGCTTGCGTGTCGGAGCTCGCCGTCGCCGTCGACGTAGTCGATCGCGACCACGCTCTCGCAGGCCATTCCGAGCGCGCGCGAGTTCCAGCCAAAACCGCCTTGGAGGAGATAGCCGCCCAGTCCGACGCCTTGGCAGTGCCCGACCGGGAAGAAGAGATCTCGCTCGGCGAGCAGGTCATCAAGCTC
>JADGOT010000069.1 GCA_017882805.1 Glaciihabitans sp.
ATCGAAGCGCGGTCATGAAGACGACGGGCCGCGAGCGGCACCGCGCAAGCACTACTTGACGCTTCGGGACTGTTCGGGGCGACAGGCGGGGTGTCGGGCCAGCTCAGGTGTCGAGAAACGGTCGTTTCCCGACACGGCACACACGCCCGATGGCTCCCGGTTGACGACCGCTCACGAATCAGCCGGGACGCACGCGATCGGCAGAGCACGATCCGCTACTTGGCGGCTGGTGCCACGTTCCTTAATGGCAACCCGTCTTCGGCGATCTAGTGGAAGCCGCATACGATTTACACCGTGGAGCCCTCTACGAACAACTACGCTGGCCGCGGCCGACCAATCCTCAACGAGAACACGGCCAGGGCACACTGCTCACCAGCTACCTATGGCGCGGGTCCGACGACCCCGACCCAACCTTCAAGACAGAATGAATAGGTCGAGTGGCCGGGGGGATCGCAGCCCCCGGCTCCCTCGGATCCCGTTTTGTGAAATTCCACATCCAACCGTGCCGATGGAAATCGGACGTGGCCGCGAGTAATGTGTCTTGGGAGAGCGATTGTGGGCGCGACCTCGGATACCGCCGAGATTCGGGACTCGGTCAGAGGGCGAGTTCGGGCTCTCGGCACGTCGCTGGGCGGGATGGCTCCGAAAGCGATGCTTGTCGTTCTCGGTGGGGCAGCTCTCTGGCCGCTGGCCGCTCCTCTTCTCGGAACGGGCGCCGCGGTCGGTGTCGTAGGTGGGGCGATGGGGCTCCTAGGCGGGCCAGGTCAGAGTTTCATTTCGGACTTCCTGAAGCGGGTAGCGACCCACGGACGTAAGCCTTCCGAGTTGTCTGAGGCCGACCTTCGAGCTCTGTTGGAGCGTGAGCTGCTCTTACGGCTCGACTCGCAGGATAAGGATGCGGTCGCTTTACGCGCGGACGTCAGCCATCTGTTGCAGGGCGTCGGAGGCGTCGAGGTCGCGCTCGAGGCTGCTGTCGACGACGCGAAGGGAGCACTCGCGCAGGGACTATCAGAACTGAGCGGGGTATGGAGCGAGTTTCGCTGGCTGGTCGCCGAGGTTCAGGACAAGCTTCGTGACATTCAAACGCGTCAGGCCGAGGCCCTCGCCTTGCAGCGCGAGCAGCTTGATTTGCAGCGCGAGCAGCTTGTGAAGACAAACCTCCTAATTGGGATCCACATGCAGCGCGCTGAGCCGCCGCACATAGCCGACAGCAACGTAGATGTCCTGGAACCGGCCGACGTAGGCTGTCCGTACAAGGGGCTCGAGGCGTTTCAGCCCGACGACGCAGGGTTCTTCTTCGGACGTGAGGCACTGGTGGCAGACTTGCTCGCACGGCTCGCTGAATCGCCTTTCTTGGCGGTCGTTGGGGCTTCCGGAAGCGGTAAGTCGTCGTTGTTGGGCGCCGGTGTGGTGCCCGCCCTGTGGGCGGGCGCTTTGCCGGGCAGCGAAGACTGGCTTGTGCGGATTATGAAGCCAGGTCCGGACGCGCTGGAGGAGCTTGCGATGCGCGTCTCGCTGCTGGAGGGAATCGCGGCGGGCTCGCTACTCGGTGACCTCCGCTCCGACCATTCTCGCGCTCTGGGACTGGCAATCCGACAGGCCCTGCTGGACGCGCCACAGAATGTCCGAGTTGTTCTCGTAGTAGACCAGTTAGAGGAGCTGTTCACGCTAGGTCGCAGCGACGACGAGCGACGCTTCTTTCTTGACGCGCTGGCCGGCGTGGTTACCGAAGCCCGCGGCCGAGCCGTGGTGATCATCGCCGTCCGTGCCGATTTTTACGGTCGTCTCGCTGCTTACGGTCGCTTCTCCGCTGCGGTCCGCGACCACCAAGTTCTCATAGGCGCGATGAACGAGCAAGACTTGACGAGCGCGATCGAACAGCCCGCGCTCGCGGCTGGACTATCCGTTGAACCGGGTCTGGCGCGGGTCATTGTCCAAGACGTTGCCGGGGAGCCCGGCGCTTTGCCGCTGCTTTCCCATGCGCTACTCGAGACTTGGAAGCGCCGGCGCGGTCGTGCGTTGACACTGTCTGGCTACCTCGAGTCCGGGGGGGTGCGGGAGGCGATCGCTAGGACAGCGGATAGGGTGTTCTCACAGCGGCTGTCGCCAGCTCAGCAGCCGATTGCACGCCGGGTCTTCTTGCGCCTTACCGAGCCCGGTGACGGGACCGAGGACACCCGTCGAACGGCAACGTTCGAGGAACTTGTACCCAATCCACGAGATGCAGCCGTAGTTGAGGCCGTCGTGAACGTGCTCGCCGATGAGCGACTGCTCACGACGGGCGAGGGAACTGTCGAGGTAGCGCATGAGGCACTCATCCGGCAGTGGCCCACCCTCCGTGGTTGGCTCGATGAGGATCGCGCCGGTAGGCGGACGCACCGGAAGCTGGCCGAGGCATCTCAGGAGTGGGCACGATTAGGGCGCGATGATGCCGCGGTGTACCGCGGTGTGCGTCTGGCCGAGGCTCTCGAGTGGCTTGCCCAGCATCCAGAGAGTGCCAACGAACGCGAGCGTGCGTTTGTTGATGCGAGCGTCGCGGTGCGGGCCCGTGAGCGCAGACGGGGACGCACCCGCATCGCGATTCTCGGGGCAGTGTTGCTCGCCGGGATAGTTGCGTCGACAACCGCAGCGTTGGTCGCGATACATCAGCGGCAGATTGCGGAGTCCAGGGCGATCGCCATCAACGCCCAGCGCGAACTGCCTCTAGATCCGCATCGTGCGCTTCTCCTTGCCATTGAAGCGGCAAGGAAGGCACGTACGAACGAAGCAACGGACGCCCTCCGACAGGTGCTGCTTCAGCCGCACGAGCTGCTCACCATTCCGCAGACGTCTGACTTGACCAACATCCCGATGAGTCGCGACGGCGGCACCCTTCTCACTGAGAATTTCCCGAACGCCGCGCTGTGGAACGCGCGGACCGGGAGGCGACTTTTCCAGTTCAACCAGATAGGCGCCTATTCCGCGGCGCTGAGCCCATCTGGGCGGTTCATCGCCACCGCGAATGACTCGGACACGACTAGCATCTGGACGCCCACCGGCCGGCTCGTTGCTCGGCTGACCCGTCACGATAATCTCGGTTCGCGTCCGAACCAGGTCGTAGGGGTACAGCCGTTCAGTCCCGACGAAAGACTCATAGTCACGAGCGCGGGCCGACGCGCAGCGACCATCTGGGACCCCGCAACGGGGCATCGCATCAAAATGCTGACCGCGACCGGATTGGTTTCCGATGCCAGCTTCAGCCCCAATGGTCGCTACGTCGTGGCCGCAGTGGGCGAGAACAGCGCCGAGGTCTGGAGAACAGATACGGGTGAGCTCGTTGCCACTCTCGCGGCTGAACCCAGCGGCTCGGGTCCCTTCGAGGTTGATACAGCACGTGTCAGCCCCGACGGTCACCGCGTACTAACCCTTGCCGGCAGAAAGACTGACGTCTGGGCCTTGCCAAGCGGCCGATTACTCACAGCGCTTCCTGGACCTGCTGATGTCGCGACGTTCAGCCGCGACGGTCGCTATGTCGTCACGTTATCGCCCGACGGTGTTCGGGTGTTCGCGACTCGTCGCTGGAATCAGGTGGCCCATCCACGCGAACCCATCCTCCTTCCGGTGGACACGCCCGGTCTCAGCCCGGACGGGCGCTTCGCGCTCGACAACAGCGCGCTGTTCAACGTAACCACCGGCGACATCGTAGCGCGGTTTTTCGGAAACACTGGGGCGGACGCAGCGTCGGTGTTCAACCCGGATGGCAACTCCGTGATCACCTCAGGCGGATCGGGCACGCACGTCTGGGCAATGCCGGCATGGCGGGCCACGCTCGTCCATCCGGGCGGCGACGTACTCGGCCTCGGAGCAACCGCCAGCCACTGGGTTATTGTTGCCAACGACGGCAACAGTACGGCCCGCGTGTGGCAGACTCAAGTCGCATCGCTCGCTGGTGAAGCTCACCCGCAGGCAGTAGGGCAACTTCCTGCCGTCAGCGTCGCTGTGACCAGTGATGGGAAGTATGTTGCCGCTGCGACGCCGAGAGGCGACCTCGACGTGTGGCGCGTAACGCCGTGGCAACAGGTCGCACGCCTCCCGAAGATCGCCATCGGTCCCTCAGCATCTCCTTCGATTGCCATCAGCGCGAACGGACAGGTGGTCGGCGTGGCCCCGTGCGGCGAAGCGCTCCCCACGTTCACGATTTCGATCTGGGACGTGCGTACCGGCCGCCGCATGACTTCACGCTCCCCGGCAGAATGCGGAGGCCTCTTTGCCATCAGTCCAAACGGGCGGCTGGTCGCGAACCAAGACTCGGACGGTGTCACGATATGGGATGCTAGATCCGGTCGACGGGTCACGACCCTTCGCAGCCAGGACAACCAGGCCGCTGCGTTCAATCCCGATAGCACGCGCATCCTGACGGCAGGCAGCGATCAGAACGCACGCATCTGGGATGTACGTTCAGGAGAGCTCCTCGCGACGCTGATCGGCCATCGTGACGTCGTGACAAGCGCGGCATTTAGCAGCGATGGCAGCTTCGTAACAACGGCCAGCCAGGATGCGACCGTGCGCGCTTGGGAAGCCAACACCGGCCGCATGGTGGCTACGCTCCCGATTCCGGCCCCACAAGACACACTGGTTGGATTCAGCGCAGATCACACCGTCGTGGCGGCCAGCACTGGCGTTGTCTACGAGGTAGCGTGTGATGTTTGCCGCTCCTTTTCCGAGCTCCTCACACTGGGAGAGCGCCGCGCACATAGCCGATGACGCCACAAGAGCAGCGCCAGTCTGTGCAGTAGACGCGACCGCGGACGCTCGCACGAATCCTTGGCCAGTGCTGCGAATCCTTGCAATGGGTCGTGTGTCGACCAAGGAATGCGCCCGGCTTGCTCAGTAGGCCATGGTACGTCTAGGGGTACTGGTAACAAACGTGTCACCAGCCGCAAACGAGCGGCTGATCAAGACGGGTAGCGGCCACTCGCCGAAGTCGACCTGGCCGACGGTGGCGTCGGCGAATGGCAGACGAAGCCGGTTTGTCC
>JADGOT010000368.1 GCA_017882805.1 Glaciihabitans sp.
CGCCGTGGTTGCCGCCGTTACCGTCGCACATAACGATTGATGCGCTTGCCGCCCACGAGGCAACCGACGAACCCGGCGACGGGATTCGATTCGCGCTCGCGGACCTACCTGCCGAGCAGGCACAGCGGCCGGTTGCGTACCGTCCCCGCGAACACGGTTCGCTACTTGTCGTCGGAGCCGCCCGATCGGGCAAGAGCGGCGTGCTCGCGGCTCTCGCAGCCGGCGTGCCCGGCCGCGGGACGATTCTGGTGCCGGCGGACCTGCCCAGCCTCTGGGATTCCGCTACCTCCGCTCTCGCGCAGACGCAGTACCGCGAGAAGCTGCTGCTGATGGATGACCTGGATTCCGCACTCGCGAGCTGTCCGGAGGCATATCAGACGGCGATGGTCGAACTGCTGTCGCGCCTGCTGCGAGACGGCCCTGCAACGGGCGTGACGTGCGTTCTGACTGCGCAGCGCATCGGTGGAGCCCTCCACGGTCTGGCCGCACTGTGTGGCTCCCAGCTGGTGCTGCGGATGCCCAATCGAGCCGAACACGCCCTCGCTGGCGGTGAGGCCGGCGAGTACGTCGCACACCTACCGCCTGGCGCGGGGCACTGGCGGGGTGGCCGCATTCAGGTTGCCGTTGCGGGGGCTCAGGCACTCGAGCCCACGGCACTTCGCTCGGTGGCGATTGACGTTCGGACATCAGCTGTTGCGGTCGTTTCGACCCAGCCCGAGAAATTCGCGGCGCTGCTGCGCTCGCTCGCACCCGGCCGGCGAGTCGTGACGCTCGAACCGGTCGGTTACGGGAGCCAGCCTGACGGTTTGGAGGTTTCCCGCGGCGATATCCCGCCGATCCTGATCGCCGACCCAGACCTCTGGCAGTCGCAGTGGACCCTGCTGGGAACCCTTCAGCGCAGGAGGGACATCCTGTTTGATGGCTGTTCGCTCACGGACATCCGTGCGCTGTCCCGCTCACGTGACCTGCCGCCGCCGTTCCCGGCGGGCGCACGACCGCTTTGGCTACGAACGCCCGAGGGCGAGGTCAGCCGGGCGACTCTCGACGGCACCTAGCTGAGCGCGTCCGCGAGCGATTGGTGTCCGAGTCCGTGCGCGGTGGCAACCGCCTCGTTCACCACGGCTCCCGCGTGCACATTGAGTCCGAGAGCGAGCGACGGGTCGGCTCGGAGGGCGTCGACCCAGCCGAGATTCGCCACCGCTCGAGCGTACGGAAGCGTCGCGTTGGTGAGCGCGTACGTCGATGTATTGGCAACCGCGCCGGGCATGTTCGCCACACAGTAGAAGAGCGAGTTGTGCACGCGGAATGTCGGGTCGGCGTGCGTCGTCGCGTGCGAATCCGCGAAGCAGCCACCCTGATCGATCGCAATGTCGACGAGCACGCTGCCCGGCTTCATCCTTGAGACCAGCTCGTTGCTCACCAGCTTCGGTGCTTTTGCACCGGGGACCAGTACCGAGCCGATGACCATGTCAGCACCCACAACCGCGCGGTCGATCTCGAACGTGTTCGAGGCGATGGTCTTGATGCGTCCTGCATACAGCGCGTCGAGTTCGCGGAGGCGCTGGATGTTCGTGTCGAGCACCGTCACGTCTGCGCCGAGTCCGACGGCAACCGAGACGGCGCTAGTGCCCGCAACGCCGCCGCCGAGTACAACAATGCTCGCGGGATAGGTTCCGGGCACGCCAGGCACGAGTAGCCCTGGGCCGCCGTTGGGTCGCAGCATCGCGTTCGCACCGACGATGGGTGCGAGTCGACCCGCTACCTCACTCATCGGCGCGAGCAGGGGCAACGCTCGCGACGGAAGCTGAACGGTCTCGTAGGCGATCGCGGTGATGCCCGAGTCGAGCAGGGCCTTGGTGAGTTCGGGCTCCGCAGCGAGGTGCAGGTACGTGAACAGAACGAGGTCCTTGCGGAAGTAGCCGTACTCGCTTTCGATCGGTTCCTTGACCTTGAGCACCATCTCGGCCTGTTTCCAGGTCGAGGCCGCGTCCTTGGTGATGGATGCGCCGGCGGCGACGTAGGCGGCGTCGGGAATGGATGATCCATCGCCCGCCCCGGACTGCACGAGAACTTCGTGCCCGTGTGTCACGAGTTCGTGTACGCCCGCTGGCGTGATCGCGACGCGGTATTCGTTGTTCTTTACTTCGGCGGGGACGGCGACCTTCATACAATCAGCGTACTGTCGAAAACGGTGGATTTCGCCCCCGTTTGCGGGGCAATTCCACGGATTTCGTAAATATCTTGTTACAGAATGGTCGATTTGCTCGCTAAGTCGCCGAACTGCAGCAATCCTTAGAACGATCGGTCTGTCGCATTACCCAACGCTTTTGGCGATCGACCCGAGTCAAGAGGAGTCCGCCCGTGAGAGCTCTGCCGGAAGATCCACAGTTGCGCGAACTGGTCCGCTGGGCCAAGGCCCGCACTGTCAGCCGCCGCGCCGTACTTGCGGGTGCAGCCGCGGGCGCCACCGCTCTGACGCTTGCCGCATGCGCACCGTTTCGCTCGATCTCGAACCGCCCGATCGTCGCAAAGGACCACTCGGCGACCGTCAAGTCGATGATCTGGGCCAACTGGCCGCTGTATCTAGACGAGGACTCCAAGAAGCGTTACCCGACTCTTCAGGAGTTCGAGAAGCAGACCGGGATTCGCGTCGCGTACGACATAGCAGTGAACGACAACACCTCGTACTACTCGAGCGTGAAGGAGCGACTCGCGCTGGGCAAAGACATCTCGGCCGACACCGTCTGTCTCACCGACTGGATGGCGAGCCTGTGGATTGAGCTCGGCTACACGCAGAAGCTCAACCACGACAACATCCCGAACCTTGCCAATCTCACCGCGAAGCTTCGCGATCCCGACTTCGATCCGGGCCGCAACTATTCCGTTCCCTGGCAGAGCGGCTTTGCGGGTCTGTGCTGGAACAAGGAACTCGTACCACAGGGTCTCAAGCAGGTCTCCGACCTGTGGGCGCCCGAGCTCAAGGGCAAGGTCAGCGCCCTGTCCGAGTGGCGTGACACCGTGGGCCTCGTGATGATGGAGCACGGGGTGAATATCTCCGGCAAATCGTGGGGCGATGCACAGTTCAACAAGGCGATCGCCGAACTCACCACGCACATCCACGACGGTCAGTTTCATGACATTCAGGGCAACTCATACGTCGAAGATCTCAAGAAGGGCAAGACGGTCGCGGGCATCGTGTGGTCGGGAGACGTCGAGACCCTGAACGCCGAGGTCGGCAGCGACAAGTTCGCGTTCGTCATCCCAGAATCCGGTGGCACCCTGTGGAGCGACAACTTTCTGGTCCCGGTGGGTTCCCAGGAGAAGGCAAATGCCGAGAAGCTCATCAACTTCTACTACGAGCCCGAGATCGCAGCCAAGGTCGCGGCGTACGTGAACTACATCACGCCGGTAGAGGGCGCAAAAGAGGCGATGGCGAAGATCAGCCCGGACCTCGTGGATGACCAGCTGATCTTCCCGAACGAGGACACCCTCTCGAAGGTGCACATCTTCCGCACTCTGACCCAAGAGGAACAAACCAGATACCAGACGACCTTCCAGGGCATGCTTCTTGGCGCGTGAGCGCACCTGAGGAGGCCTGCTAGAACGCGGGCACGATCGCGCCGACGACCTGTCCGCCGCCGAGCACGGGTTCAAGGGACTCCTCCAGCACGGATGCGGCCGCGTCGGGTGCGACCTCGCCCGCTCGCACCAGGAGTTCGAGCGCGACGAGCGTGGCCGCCCGCAGGCTGCCGTCGAGGATCTTGACGGCAACTGCGGCGCCCGACGACGCGCCCAGAACGAGCACTCCCTCGGCGCCGAGCTTGGCAATCAGTCCGAGTCTCTCGATGACGATGGTGTTGGCTCGACCGGCGCCATCGATTGCCCACGGGTACTCGTGGATGGCTGCGGTCAGCCTTGCTTCGTCGCCCGAGGTCGCCCCGCTGACCCTGCCGATTCCGCGCGCGAGCCCGGCGAGGGTGACCGCGTGCACGGGGGCACCGCATCCGTCCGTTCCGCTGTGCTCGATTTCCTCGCCCGTGAACTCCATGACGGTGTCGCGAATGAGCGCCTGCAGCGGATGCGACGGCTCGAGATAGAAGTCGGTCGGCCAGCCGTTGGTGACACAGGCCAGCAGGAATGCGGCGTGCTTACCGGAACAGTTCATCTGCAGTCGACTCGGCCCCCTGCCAGCACGAACCAGCTCATTGACGTTGTGACGTCCGAGCGGCCAGTCGACCGGGCACTGCAGGTCGTCGGGGGAGAGACCAGCTTTGTCGAGAATCGAGCGCACCACCGCAACGTGTTCCTCGCCCCCCGCGTGACTCGCCGTCGCAAGCACCAGTTGCGCGCCCTCGAGCGGCGTTCCCGCCCGCAGAACCGCAATCGCCTGCAGTGGCTTGAGGGTCGACCGAGGATAGATCAGCGCCGCGGTGTTGCCGAGTGAGTTCACGAGGCGACCTTGGCCGTCCACGACGGCGGCCGCGCCGAGATGCTCGGACTCGACCATGCCACTTCGCACGACGTGAGCGAGTTCGACGCAGCCCGACGAATCGAGCGCTGCTCTCACAACGCGGCGAGAGCGTCGTCGAGTACGCCGAGCCCGTCGCGAAGCTGGTCATCCGACATTGCAAGGCTTGGCAGGAATCGCAGCACGTTTCCGTGCGTGCCCGCCGTCAGCAGCAGCACACCCTGCCCGGCCGCGAACGCCACGATCTTGCCCAGTGCGGCGCTGTTGTGTTCGTGCGTGCCCGGCACGACGAGCTCGATCGCCTGCATGGCACCGATGCCGCGCACATCGCCGATGATGTCGTACTTCTTCTGCAGTTCGAGCAGGCCCGCGCGCAGCACCTCGCCGATAACGGTGGCCCGCCCAAGGAGACCCTTCGACTCGATCTCGTCGAACACGGCGATGGCTGCGGCACACGACACCGGGTTGCCCCCGAAGGTGCCGCCGAGACCACCAGGGTGGGCAGCATCCATGATCTCCGCGCGTCCCGTGATCGCGGAGAGCGGCAGTCCGCCGGCAATGCCCTTTGCCGAGAGCACAAGATCGGGAACGATGCCGAAGTGCTCGCTGGCGAAGTACTTGCCAGTTCGAGCCATGCCGCTTTGGATCTCGTCCGCAATGAAGACGATCCCGTTGGCCGTGCACCACTCCTGCAACGCGGGCAGGTAGCCCTCGGCGGGCACCTGGAAGCCTCCTTCGCCCTGGATCGGTTCAACGATCAGGCAGGCGAGATCGGATGCGCCCACGGACTTTTCGAGGTGGACGATGGTCTTCTTTGCTGCGGCCGCACCGCTCAGGCCGTCATGGAACGGGTAGGAGCTGGACGTGCGATAGATATCGCCGGGAAATGGTCCAAAGCCGGACGCGTATGGCATTGCCTTGAACGTCATAGCCATCGTCAGGCTCGTGCGTCCGTGGTAGGCGTGGTCGAGCACAGCGATACCGCCGCGGCCGGTGTATTTGCGAGCGATCTTGACGCCGTTCTCGACTGCCTCCGCGCCCGAATTCTGGAGAACGGTCTTCTTGGCGTGCGTGCCGGGCGTGTGTTCCGCGAGAAGCTCAGCGACTCGCACATAGCCCTCATACGGAGAAATGGTGAACGCGGCGTGGGTGAGTCGCTTGAGCTGCTCGGATGCTGCGGCAACGACCGCGTCATCGGTGTGACCGATCGTCGTGACACCGATTCCGGAGCCAAAATCGAGGAACTGGTTGCCATCGACATCAACCAGGATCGCGCCGTGAGCGCGCGCGATGTAGGCGGGAAGAGCAGAATTGACTCCGACGGGAACGGCAGCGAGTCGACGCTCATGAAGCGCAAGCGACTTGGGGCCGGGAACCGCCGTGACGATGCGGCGCTGCGGCGTGGGAAGGGTAATGGCTGCGGTAATTGTGTCGGTCATGATGTAAACGAGTTTAGCCTTCGACCACAATCGGGAGGCAGTGAAGTGAGGGGAAGAAGTGCAGATTCAGCACTCCTATGAGGTCGCCGTCGAGTGGCAGGGCAACCGCGGCACCGGCACGAGCGACTACAAGTCATACGGACGCGAGGTGCTCCTCACCGCGGAAGGCAAGCCGGACATTGCGGGCTCCGCGGATCACGCGTTTCGTGGAAACGTCGAGCGCTGGAATCCCGAAGACATGCTGCTCGCCGCGCTCAGCGAATGCCACCTGCTGAGCTATCTGCACGCGGCGGCGAGCCATGGAATCGTGGTCACCGCGTACACGGATTCCGCGAGCGCAATCATGGCGCAGACGGCGGATGGCGGGGGTCACTTTGTCTCCGCGACACTGCGTCCCGTGGTCACCATTTCCGCGGGAGATCCCGAACTTGCGCAGAGCCTGCACGCACAGGCCAGCGCGCAGTGCTTCATCGCCGCCTCCGTAAATTTTCCGGTTCGCCACGAGCCAACTGTGCAGTCATAGGACACTGCCAGCCTCCGCATGCAGGAACTACCCACGGAGATACGGCACACTAGAGGCTGACTTTGATCGATGTGGAAGGTATGTCCGTGCGCAAAATTGCGACTCTCGTAGCTACAACTGCCCTGATTGCCGCTGTTGCTGCAACTCTGACCGGCTGTACGCCCACAAATCCGACCGTGGACGGCTGTACCCCCGCGAAACCCGGATCGGTATCAAATTCCGTGAGTGTTTCCAACAACTTCGGCAAAACACCGACTGTAAAGATCAAGTCGCCGGTCGCGAAGCTCGCGACGACGCAGCGCACGCTGATCAAGGCAGGCACGGGCAAGGTCGCTGCCAAGAGCACCCGCGTGACGGCAGACTTTGCCGTCTACAACGGGACGACGGGCAAGCAACTGTCGTCGACGGGATTCGACGGCAAGACCGTCCCGTTCACGGTTGATCAGGATCACGTGCTCGTTGGACTCGTGAAGACGTTGCAGTGCACGCGCGCAGGATCTCGCGTCGTCGGAGTCATCCCACCCAGCCAGGCCTTCGGCAAATCGGGATCGACAGGTGTCGGGGCGACGGACGAACTTGTCTTTGTCGCCGACGTCGTTAGCGTCAAGCCCGCGGCTCCGGCCGCACTCAAGGCCGCAACCGGCACCGTCGTCGCACCACAGGCCGGTTTCCCCACGGTCGTCTTCAGCTCTGCTGGTCTTCCCACCACGACCGTCCCCACCACTGCGCAGCCCACCGCGTTCCAGGAGGAAGTGCTCATCAAGGGCAAGGGTGCGAAGGTCGCGGCAAACTCGAACGTCATCGTCAAGTACCAGCTGGTGCTGTGGCGAACCGGCAAGGTTGTTGCGGGCAACGACTCGTGGGCTTCGGGGCAGAACGCGCCTTTCAACACGGGCGAAGTTGTGCCGGGGTTCAAGCAGGCGCTCGAGGGTCAGAACATCGGTTCCCGGGTGCTGGTGGTCATCCCGCCGGCACTGGGATACGGCACCTCCGGTAACTCGCAGGCCGGTATTCTCGGCACCGATGACCTGGTCTTCCTCGTGGACATCCTCGGCGAAGGCTAAGTCTCTCGTGCGCACGGTCATCGTTCTCGGTTCGACGGGATCGATTGGCGTGCAGGCGCTCGAGGTGATCGCGGCGAACCGCGATCGATTCGAGATCGTTGGCCTTGCGGCCGGCTCGAATCGTGAGTTACTCCAGCAGCAGGCGGACGCATTCGGCGTGACGGAGCTCGCGCTCGGAGCGGACGAGGCCGAGCAGTTGGTGCGAACTGTTTCGGCCGACGTCGTGCTCAACGGCATTACTGGTTCGGTCGGCCTCGGCTCGACGCTCGCGACTCTCGAAACGGGAGCGACGCTCGCGCTGGCTAACAAAGAGAGCCTGATCGTGGGTGGCGATCTCGTTCGCGCCGCGGCCCGTCCCGGGCAGATCGTGCCGGTCGACTCCGAGCACTCGGCGATCGCGCAGGCGCTCCGCAGCGGCAGCGCAGCCGAGGTCCGGCGGCTCGTCCTTACGGCATCCGGCGGGCCGTTTCGCGGGCGAAGTATCGAAAGCCTGCGCGACGTGACGCCGACCGAGGCGCTCGCGCATCCCACCTGGCAGATGGGCGTCGTCGTCACGACAAACTCAGCGACTCTGGTCAACAAGGGGCTCGAGATCATCGAGGCGCACCTGCTCTTCGGCGTCGACTACGACTCGATCGAGGTGACGGTTCATCCGCAGTCCATCGTGCACTCGATGGTCGAATTCGTGGATGGCTCGACCCTTGCTCAGGCATCGCCCCCTGACATGCGCCTGCCGATCTCGCTCGGGCTCGACTGGCCGAACCGGGTCGCGGGCGTCGGCGTTCCGCTGGACTGGACGAAATCCTCGACCTGGGAGTTCGCCCCGCTCGACAATGTCGCGTTCCCCGCAGTGGAGTTGGCGAAAACGGTCGGACGGGCTGGCGGCACCTACCCCGCGGTGTTCAACGCCGCGAACGAGCAGGCGGTGCATGCATTCCACGCCGGTCGGATCGGATTCCTCGACATCGTCGACACCGTAACGCGGGTCGTCGAGCAGCACGCCGGCGGCGAAACCAGCCTCGCCGGAGTGCTCGATGCGGAAATCTGGGCCCGCGCAGAAGCCGACCGACTCATAGCCGGCTGACGGCTAGGGTTCAGCTAGTTCAAAGAGGTTACGGGTTACCCTTGTGCCCGTGAGTACCGTCCTGTCGTACATTCTTGGGATCGCCGTAGTCGCGGTGGGGGTTCTGCTTTCGATCCTGCTGCACGAGGCGGGCCATTTCACCTTCGCGAAGATCTTCAAGGTGCGCGTCGGCCAGTTCATGGTCGGATTTGGCAAAACCCTGTGGTCACGCAAGATCGGCGAGACGGAGTTCGGCATCAAGGCTCTGCCGCTCGGTGGCTATATCTCGATGTCGGGCATGTATCCGCCGATCAAACCGGGTGGACGGGCACGAGATGCCAGCACGGGCTTCTTCCAGACTCTGGTGCAGGATGCCGGGCCGCTTGTCGACACCATCGATCCGGAACCTGAGGACCAGGACGAGCGCTCTGGGTTCCTGAAGACCCTCGTCTCGGATGCTCGCGATGCGTCGGCGTCGACCATCCTGCCGGGTCACGAGAACCGAGTGTTCTACAAGCTCGCAATCTGGAAGCGCATCATCATGATGCTCGGCGGGCCGGTCATGAACCTGCTCATCGCCATCGGCCTCTACGCCATCATCTTGTGCGGGATTGGTCTGCAGACCGCCATCCCCACCGTGGCGAGCCTTCCACCCTGTGTCCATTCAGCCACAGACACCCGCACGACCTGCGCCGC
>JADGOT010000369.1 GCA_017882805.1 Glaciihabitans sp.
GCCAAGTACCTGCATCGATGACGTGGACGTTGAAGGTCGCGGCATCGGCTGAGCGCTCGCTGTCGCGACTCCCGGAAGCGGTCGCCGCCGCCATCGTCGAGTTCATGATCGGCCCGCTCTGCGAAGAGCCCGAGCGGGTCGGCAGGCCACTCCTGCGCGAGCTCGCCGGCTATCACTCGGCGCGCCGGGGCGCGTACCGAATCGTCTACCGCATCGTTCGCGACGACGGCACGATCCGTGTCGTGCGCATCGAGCACAAGTCCGACGTCTACCGCAATCGGTGACGCGACGTGACCGTCCGCGCGTCAGCGGAGGCGCTGAAGTTCGGCATTGACTGCGGCGAGGGCGAATAAGGCTGGGTCGAACGCACCACCTACCCAGTCCGTGAGTTCGTTGTGATCAGCGTGTGTGGGATCGGCGAGAGCTTCGAGCAGCTCTGCGTAACCTCCGGCCCCGCCGCAATCCTCGGGCGGGCACGCGTTCTGGCCATCGAGGCACACGGCGTGCTTCAGGCTATGAGGAAGCCGGGTCAGTTCCTCGACGACGACTTCGTGGTCCCATGAGTCACCGAAGTCGTACTCGTAGGAGAAGCGACGGTGTTCGCCGATGGCCTGAAGTACCGATACCTCCTTCTCGTCTGCCTCGTCCTCGGGGTAGTCGTCGAGCTGCATTCCGAAGGATTGGTCGCCGATCGTGAAGCGATGCAGGTGTGAGTTCGTCCAGCCCATCGCCACCTGGAACACGTCGTTGAGCTTCGCCAGCCGGATGCTTCCGGGCGCGAGCAGCCGACGCCAGACCGTCGGCGTGACCTCGTCAAGCGTGATGCACATGCGGAACACCGGCTGCCCGGGCGGAGTCGCCACATCCGCAAGATAATGCTGATGCTCGGAAGCGGCGTTGGCTCCGTGACCGCCTCGCCCGCTGCTCGAGGTGCCGCCGCCGGCCGTTCACCTCGTCGGGGTCGCCGCCCCATTAGGCGCGTCGGGGCCGTTGCCCGAAGAGGTCCGCCGTCGTCGCGAGCACCAACTCGAAGGCGCGCGGCAGTGACCCAAGACGGCGCGCACAAGTCCGCTTGGCGTCTGCCCTGGGCGCTGACTGTGGCCGGGCTGGTGGCCGACGATGTCCGCAGATGTCCGGTCCGAGGCAGGTGGCCAGGCACCCTTCACTTCCCCAGACCGATATAGCTCATTTATCTGGTATGTCCGAAAAGTGTGGACCTACCGGATGTCGGTCAGCCGCAGGTGGACCTCGCGATCCTGTCGAACCCCTGGCTAGTGCTGGTCAAGCAGTGAAGACGTCGTCGACCTTTGGAGGATCGCATGAGTGAGCTGCCGAGCATCCCGTCAGACTTCAACCCGAGCAAGGAGCGGGCCGCCATGGCCCGAGCGTACGGCGCGAGTCAACCCGTCGCTGCACGCCTCGCAGGCGTCAGCGATCGGACGATACGTCGCTGGGAACGCGACGACGAGCACTTCCAGGACCTCGTCGAACGGTACGGGGCGCGGGCTCTCTTCACTTTGGGCGTGCAGCTTCAGTCGCTGTTGCCCGCCGTGGCGGAGAACCTTTGGGAGTTGATGCACTTCAGCACCGACAACGTCCGACTGGGCGCCATCAACACGATTTGCAAGTACGTGGAGCGGAACGAGGAGCGACTCCAGGACAAGCGCGAGGCAGCGTTGATCGAAGAGCAGGCCGCCGCGATCGAGTTGAGGCAACTCGAGTCATGAGCCGACGGGCGCTCGCTCGAAGCATCGCCAAGGCGAAGCCAATCATCAGCCGCGCTACCGAAACGGTGCTCCAGGAACCGCTGGACCCGTGGAAGGCCATCCTCTGGGCGAAAGCGCACAAATGCTTGCGTGAGACTCATTTTGAGCGGCTCTGTCAACTGTACGGACCAGTACTGCGTGAAGCGCTCATCGCGAGGGCACGGCATCGCAGAGTGGAACGGCACACAAACGGAACGCCGTACAAGGACGAAAGGGCCTTTCAGGCTGCGATCGAAGTCATGAGCTTCCGACCAGAAGAGCGAGTGCCCATTGATTGCGTGCGGACGATCGAAATCGACAGCCAGGTGCCGTTCAGAATCCTCGCGCATCCGGAGTTCTCGAACGGAGACTATTTCCGAGATTGCATGAAGGGTCTCATAATCATGCGGATCCTTGAAACGCCCAACGCGCTCGGCCTACGCGGGGAAATCTGGAGCGGAGTGACCGACGTAGTCGGCCTGTTGTGAACAGTTGTGCTACCGGGCATGCATGCCCGGCGAAACAGACGCGTCATGTGCGGCCGACGGGTGGCTCGGCACATGATTATCGATCGCGGTAGACGTCGGATCGGTGTTCGATGCGCACCACGCGGACGATGTGGTCTTCGGCAACGATGCGGTAGACAATGCGGTACGGACCGCGCCGGGAGGAGTGATAGCCGGCAAGCTCGCGGAGCAGTGGTCCACCGACCCGTTCAGGCTCCTCGCACAGCGGGCCGACCATGAACTCGACGACCGCGGCGGCCACACCTTCGGGAGCACCGTTCTCGACGTTGGGTCTAGAAACGCCGCAGTAGCCGGAAGGCGAGCCGAAACGTCGTCGGGGCATGCGCCCGATGCGGAACCGGTGCCGGACGCGACTCGCGTGCACTCGGTGTTCCGGCGCCATTCCGCTACGGCTCTGGTCAGGCGCGCCGTACCCCGCAGTTGCACGCCTGCGGCTATGCGCTGCCGCTCGTGCTCAGCTTCGTTGTCTCCGACTCGAGTTACCCTGCTCGGGTGCTGCGCTCGGCGGTTCCGGCTGATACCGATCCAGCGGCGTTCGCGATTCTCGTAGAACGTTGGCGCGTGATGACCATCGCCGAGCGGGCCGAGCTGACTCGGCGGCTCTGCCTCGATGTCGAACAGCTTGCTCGCGCTGGCATCGTTGCTCGTCACCCCGCCTTCTCCGAGCTCGAGGTCTGTCACGAGCTCGCGCGTCGCCGTTACGGCGCCGCGCTTGCTGACGCCGCGTATGCAGGGCTACTTCCTCGCGGATGACGAAGGGTCCACTCGATCTCGTCAGCCAGGTTGCGGCGATCCTCGACGACCTCGAAATCCCGCACGCGCTCGGCGGTTCCTTGGCGAGCTCCCTCGTCGGCGAACCCCGGTCGACCGTCGATGTCGACATCGCGATCAAGCTCGAGCCCGAAGCAGGGGCTGTGCTCCTCGAGCGAATGAACGCGGAGTTCTATCTCCCGATCGAGAGCGCTCGCGCCGCGATCGACGCACACTCCTCGTTCAATCTCATCGACACCGCACA
>JADGOT010000070.1 GCA_017882805.1 Glaciihabitans sp.
GACGCGCCCGTGCCCACAGCGACGAGGCAGAATCCGGCCCCGAGAACGTCGTCAAGCGGGACCACGGCACCCTCGGGCAGCATCACCGGGGGTTGCGGAAGGAGGCGTCCCAGCCACGAACCCTTCCGCGGGCCTTGCAGAAGACCTGAGGAATATGCCGGCGGCGGTTTGAAACGCATCTCGGTCACGTAGCGATTCGCCGGCGGGATCAGCTTCGACGCAGCGAAGAGCCAGCGGATGAGCGCAGCTTTCGGGCGGCTGGTCGTCATCAGGATGCGACCCATCCGTGTCGACAGGCGAATCATCGCCGCTGCGTGCGCACGTCGCTCTTCTTCGTAGGTGTCGAGAATGTCGGGCGACGACTGTCCAGCGACGACCATCGCCAACTTCCAGCTCAGGTTGTGAGCGTCACGGATGCCCGAGTTGAGACCCTGACCCGCCATCGGCGGCATCATGTGGGCGGCATCGCCCGCGAGGAGCACACGCCCGACTCGCCACCGCTCGGCCAGCAGCGCGTGAAACGTGTACACGACCGATCGGATCACCTGCTCGCGAAGGACCTCGCGGTGAGGACGCAGGAGCGCCTCGAGGCTCGTCCATGACAGCATGTGCTCGGCCGACTCGCCGGGCATGAGCATGAACTCATAGCGGCATCGGCCGTTCCGGCCCGGGACGACGACGGACGGGCGTTGCGGATCGAGGTGGTGCCTGGAGTAGCGATGGCGGTTGGGATCATCAACGGTGTCGACCACGATCCACGGCTGTTCAACGGTCGATCCGCTCATCCTCACCCCGAGGAGTTCCCGAGTGGTGCTCCGTCCACCGTCGCAGCCGACGACCCAGTCGGCGCGCAGAGTGTAGGAGCCTTCGCTTCCTTTGAGGCCAGCGAGGACACCGGACGCGTCCTGGGTCAGCGAGGTCAACACGGTCGAGAAATGGACAGCGACGCTGTCGAGCTTGGCAGCCTCCACAGCCAACATTGCGTCGAAGTCGGGCTGCACGAACACGTTCTTCGGCCAGTGGCCTTGCGGCCGCGATTTGGGATGCGCGAACGCAATCGTCTTGCCACCTGGACCGATGTACTTGGTGCCGACCGTCGGAAGGATCGTCGACGCGACCAGGTGGTCGAGCCCAGCGGCTTGCATGGAGCGAAGCGATTCGTCATCCAGGTTGACGGCCCTCGGCTCATCGCTGGTAGCGGGATGCTGCTCGATGACGACACAATGCACCCCGGCTCTGCCCAGGAAGTTGGCGAGAGTCAGGCCGACCGGGCCGGCGCCAACGATCAGGACCTGTTGGTGTTCGACTTCCATGCAACTCCACATTGAGAATGTCTGCTATGCACACTACTTTTTCTGCTCCATGACGTCAACGTCTGGGTATTGGCAAGAAGGAAGGTCCGAACATGCGATTCGCGTTTGCAGGCCCGCCTACACGGATCCGCCGACGCATGTTGGGGGCGCCTTCCGACGAATTCGGATGACGCGGACGCCAGCGCCGACTCAGTTGATGCGATGGTCGGCCACGAGACTCTCAGCCAGAAGCTGCGCCGCCGCGGCCACGGCATGGCCGGCCTCGGCGACCCACTCCTCGTCAGCACGCGATGCCGGCCGGCCGACGGTGATCGAGGCAACGGCGATTCCTGCCTCGATCACAGGAGCGGCCACCGCCCACAGATCGGGCTCGGTATCGCCACGATTGACAGCAAAGCCGCGCGCACGCACGGCGGCCAGATCGCGTACCAGATCACCACGATCGAAATCGACAACGGCCGGTTCCACCACACGCAGCCAACGCTCGAGACCGTCGGGCGAAAGCCAAGCCAAGATCGCCTTTCCGGCGGCTGTCCGATGCGCTGGCAGCGTGGTACCTGTTCGGTCCGCGGCGCGAACCGCGCGGCTACCTTCCGCCACGGCGACGAACATCACCCTTGACGCCCGCAGGAGGGTCAAGTGCACCGTTTCATCGAGTTGCTCGGCGAGACTGTCGAGCGTCGGCTTAGCCCTCTGCGCCAGACCGTCGTTGCGAAGGATCGCAGCCGCGAGCGCGGCCAACCCGGCACCCCGTTGGTATGTCCGTCGACGTTCGTCATGTTCGATCAAACCCCGATGGACGAGCACGGCGAGCAAGCGATGCGCCGTCGAATGCGAGACCCCGAGATCGTTCGCGACTGTCGTCACGCGAAGCGTTTCCGCATGCTGGAGCATGAGCAGGACGCGCACGACGTTGTCGGCTGACGAAACCGGGTAGCTGGGCCGTGCGTTCTCGACCATTCGAGCGTTCTCCTCTCGCCATCGACAGTACCGCCGTCGAAGATGCCCCTCACCTCGCTGCAGCGAGCAGTGCCTCGACGGAGCGCACTTGGTGTCACGCCCGCACTGAACGCAGCGAACGTACTACGACGTCATCGCACGTCGGAGGTTTCAAAGAAGATCGATCTAGGTTCCCGAGATTCGCTCGGTGCTCACCCCGGTTCGTGCGGTCATGCCGGGGGCGGCGATCGTCCCCCGATGCGCGGCACCGATGTCTGCGGTCATCCCATCTTGTCACTCGCGTTGAGCTCGGGCATTGCCGTGTACTCCGACACCCAGCACTTGTAGACGCTCCATGCCAACACAACCTGGCCTGCCTCATTCAGGAGGCTAATCGTGATGTCCTTGCGGAACTCGGACAGCGACACCTCGCTGCCGAGTTGCGACGAGTTCGGGTAGCCCCAAACCCTGTTCGCCCACTGGTTGAACTCGAAATCCTCGGTGAGTCCCTGCTCGAGCGTGATCGGGTCGTAGTCGACCTGGAACGGGATTATGGGACGATGCGCCCGGCGCCGATGCGCCGTTCGTTCTGTGTGGATCGCGTTCGTCGCTCGACCTGTCGATCTGATCGCGGGTCATGGGCGGTGGCCCTTATCGAGGTTTCGACGAACGGGAGCGTGGCCGCTCGGGAGGCCTCAGAGCTCGAGCGAGTTTGAGTCAACGTCGCCCGGGGTATAGGCGACACCGTGGTGCTCAACAAGACCGAGAAGAATCGCCTGCCGGCGACTCTGAAGCGGTCGCCGGCGAAGGCGCAAGCGACCTACATGCACACGCTCGAGAGCGCTGAGGAAGTCCACGGCGACGGCGAAGCGGCCCATCGGATCGCGTTCGGATCGCTGAAGCACTCGTTTGAGAAGGTCGGCGATCATTGGGAGCCGAAGGGCGAGCGCGGTCCGAGCGACGATCAGGATGCCAAGTCCGGTGTTGATGCTCGAAAGAACCCGGTGAAGACCGCTGGCGGCGTGGATGCCCGAGCCAGCAAGGAACATCTCTTACAGATCGCCAAGCGGCTCGACATCCGCGGGCGATCGACAATGACCAAGGCTGACCTTGTAGTCGCGATCGACAAGGCCAATCAGAGCGCCTCGGCGAAGTCGCTGCGCAAGTCCAAGGCTCGCTGAAGCATTACCGACCGGAGCGCGTCGCGGGCGGCTGCGACAACCTTTGGCCTGTCCGGCGAGCGGCACCGTCTTCGGATCGGAAACCGACGAGCAGTCCGATGCGTCGTTCTGCGTTGGTCGCTTCGTCCCCTGGCCGTCGTTCTGCGACGCGCGGCGCGTCCCAGGGTGCCGCGCGGGTCTCAGCCTGGAACACGCGCTATCACACGCGGCGTCGTAGCGACCACGACCGTGGCGTGGTTCGACTACACGGCGCAGCCCGCGTTACCGGGCACCCTTCGCCGGTCGCGGGCGAACCTGACACGAGCTTGTTGTTGCTCGGGTCGACACACAGCATGCGCCTCAGTGTCCAACCAGGTGCCGCTGCCGACGGTGACGGCCCGCCGGGACCTCCGCGACCAGTGCTGCGCACGGCAGCTCGCCACGACGGTCCACCGGTGGTTGGCGACACTCGACGACAACTGAGGTCGGAGGTCCCGGATGGCTTTCACCGATGCCGATACAGTTGCCATTGCCCACAGCCCGCGCCGCCCAGGCCCAACTCCGAATGCCCGACCTTCCAACGGTCGGGCATCCGCCGTTTTGTGTGCGCCGAGCCGTCGGACACTTGGTCCCTAGTGCCACTCGGTCGTCACTGGTACCGTCGCGAACATCGTCCGGACGAGCCAATCCCTTCGCTAGCGCTCCGAGCAGAGATCATGTTCGAA
>JADGOT010000007.1 GCA_017882805.1 Glaciihabitans sp.
AGCTGGAGTTCCTCCGCACGCATCGTCGACACCGTCGGGTCGGACGGGTAGTCAAGACAGTTGATGGCCGTAAAGGCCTCGGTCTCGTTGTCCTGATAAGTGCCGTTCGAGTTTCGATCGTTGTACGCATCCGACAGCTGGAAGGCCACCTTGGCGCTACCGTTTGAAACGTCATTGAACAGGTCGACGAGATACGGCCAATTCGCGGTGTTGTACAGAGGGAAAATGATTGCCGTGAACATCGTCTCGCTGCCGAGCACACGTCCGTCGCTGTTCTTGATCGGCGACGCATCCAGCTTGTCGAGGAACCGGCGGATGCTCGCCATCTGCTGGTCGATAGTGCCCTTGAACGGGCAGTTCTTGAGCTTGGGGCACTGTGCGAGGAACGCGCGCAGGTCAAGCTCGAAGCCCTTGGCCTGGTCAGCGTCGAGTTCGAACGGCGTGATCGTGGGGTCTACTACGCCGTCGAGTACGAGCCGCCCGGTCTTTTTCGGGAACAGGTTCGCATAGGTCTGGCCGAGCAGAGTTCCGTAGGAGTATCCGAGGTAGTCGAGCTTCTTGTCGCCCAACGCCGCCCGCAGCAGATCAAGATCTTTTGCAGCACTCACCGTGTCGACATGGCCGAGTAGCGCGCCCGTGTACTTCGCGCAGCCCTCGCCGAACGTCTTGTTGTCCTGCTCGACTTCGGTAATCCATGCGTCTGTGCCGATCGCCGCTTTCGGGAGCCCGTACAGGTAGTTGTCCAGCACTGCGGGGTCGGTGTAGCACTTGATCGGCGTCGAGTGATTGACACCACGAGGATCAAAACCAACGATGTCGTAGTTCTTCTGCAGCGTCTTGTCGACGGCAAAGGAGAGGCTGTCTTTGATGAAGTCGTAACCCGAGCCGCCCGGGCCGCCCGGGTTTACGAGCAGCGAGCCGAGCGGGTGACCGCCGGTCGCGAGATGACGAATAAGCGCAAGCGAAATAGAGGCACCAGCCGGCTTGCTCCAGTCGAGGGGAGCCTTCGCTTTTGTGCACTGCATGCTGTTGCCGCACGACTTCCACGAGAGGACCTGGTGGTAGTACGGCGCAAGATCCGCGGCGACAGTCTCGTTTGTCGGAGCGGACGTGAGCTTCGGCGGAAGGAAGAGCGACGAACATCCACTCAGAACGAGCGATACGCCAACAAGCGCGGCGACAACTCCTATGCGGATAGATCTGCGGTGTGCGCCGGACGGTGCATGTCTCATCGGTTTACGTTCCATTCGTTGCTGTGGAAATGAGCATGGCCTCGAGTGCGAGCGCTGGACTCACGTTGCCGTCAATTCGGCGCCGTGCAATAGCAATGGCATCCATTGTGGCCAGAGTTTGGGCTGTTGTCGATCTGCCACTCGCAGCGACCAGCTCGGACTGAATAGTGAGATTGATGGCTTCGATCGTTGCGCCGAGCTGCACCAGCAGGATGTCGCGGTACAGCGAGAGCAGATCCACCATGATCCGATCAAGACCATCGCGCAAACTCCGCGTGGCTCGACGCTTCTGATCTTCCTCGAGGCTCTTGAGTTGCGAACGCAGGGCCGGGGGAATTGTGCCACCCGGCTCGATGCCGAGTGACCGCAGGGCACTCTCGCGTTCCTCGGCATCCCGCTCCTCGGTGATCGCCTTCGCGTCATCGCCGGCGAGTTCGAGCAACACGCTCGCGGCCCGCACTGCATCGCCCACGGTACGGATGCCAAGCGCGATCTGGAGAGTATTCTCGCGCCGCTCACGTGCCTCGTCGTTTGTCGCGAGCCGGTGCGCCATGCCGATGTGGCTCTGCGATTCTCGAGCTGCCCTAGTCGCCGTTGCGAGATCGACGCCGTCGCGCCGAGTTAGCAACTCCGCAACTTCGTCGACACTAGGCACCCGAAGCCGCACGCTGCGGACGCGCGAACGGATGGTCGGAATCAGATCTGCCTCGCTCGGAGCGCACAGGATCCAGACCGTGCGCGGCGGCGGCTCCTCGAGCGCTTTGAGCAGCACGTTCGACGTGCGCTCGCTCATCCGGTCGGCGTCTTCGATGACCATGACCCGGAAGCGACCGACCGACGGCGAAAACTGAGACGACGTGACGAGCTGCCGTACCTCGTCGATGCTGATGATGACCCGTTCGGTGCTGAGCACTCCGAGGTCGGGATGCGTGCGCGCGGCAACCTGGCGCGCGGTGGCGTCGAGGTCATCGTCGTTACGACTCAGGAGTGCCGCCGCAAAGGCATAGGCGAGATTCGACCGACCGGACCCCGGCGGCCCGGTGATCAGCCAGGCATGCGTCATGGCTGAACCGGACGCCCCCGCCGCAGCCGCAGCGGTGAACACCTCGATGGCTTCGGCCTGGCCGGTCAGCTCGTCCCACACGCCCATGCGGTCAGCCTAGAGGAGCTTGCTGACACGCTCGCGAATAGCCGAAGCGAGCGACTCGAGGTCGTCAGCGGCATCGAGAACGAGGAATCGCTCGGGCTCGGCAGCCGCGAGCTTCAGGTATCCCGCACGAACTCGGGCGTGGAAGTCTTGCTCCTCGGCCTCCAAGCGGTCGTACTTCGTGCGCTGCTTTAGCCGGTCGCGACCGAGCGACTCGTCGAGGTCGAGCAGGATCGTCAGGTCGGGAAGTAAATCCTGCGTGGCCCAGAGCGACAGGTTGCGTATCTCGTCGGACTGCAACACGCGGCCGGCACCCTGGTAGGCAACTGACGAATCGAGATATCGATCCTGGAGCACAATCTCGCCGCGCTCGAGCGCCGGACGCACCTTGGTGGCGATGTGGTGAGCGCGATCGGCGGCGTAGAGCAGCGCTTCTGCACGCGGGGAGATATCGCCGTGCCAGTGGAGCACGAGTTCACGCACCTCGAGCCCGAACGCAGTCCCACCGGGCTCGCGCGTTAACAGAACGGTGCGCCCCTGAGACTCGAGCC
>JADGOT010000071.1 GCA_017882805.1 Glaciihabitans sp.
CCACGACGCTGACAGTGCCCGACTTCGACATCGCGTAGAGGAGGCCGCCGTCGAGTTGAATGATGTCGGCCTCCGCGATCGCGCGCTGCGGGTCGCTGGATCCGGTGGCGGTGGTCGTGGCGGTCGTGCTGTTCGGGCCGGCGGCGGCCCCCGACGATCCGCTACTTGCGGAGCACCCGGCTGCCGCCAGCGCGAGAAGCAGTGCAGGAACAATTTCGCTTGAGCGCATGGGATCTGCACAATGCAGAACACGTGCCACTCGCCAATCCCCAGAACGGCGGGACAATGTTGTGGCCGTGGCGCCCAGACACCGGCAACCATGACGGGCCTGTCGCAGTTGCGGCGCCTCGAACACATGTGCGCAGGTGGATAGTCCCGCTCGCTTCTGCTATTGCCTCACGGCCCATACTTGAAACCGATCGCCAGGAGACGCGGGTCAGCGATCCCCACGATCGCGGCGGCATCTTCCCGGAAGTGCGCGATCTTCAGGGCGGAACCCGAGAAGATCGATCGCAATCAGCGCGGCCGAAATCCCGCGATATGTGGAGTGCCGGATTATGTGGAGCTGCGTGGTGGCAACAACCACGGGCCCCGACGGTGGAGGTCGGGCCATGGGGCATTACGGCTCGACATAATCAGAGGTTCGCAAGGAAGGCGAGCAAAGCGTCGTCGGGCTTGAAGCGCCGGACGGCCGTTTGAGGCGGAGCCAGCTTGCTGAGCGCGGCCTCTTTGGTGACGAGGTCCGCCTCGACGTAGATGTGCGTGGTCTCGAGACTCTCGTATCCGAGCCAGAGAGCGATGACCGAACAGTCGACTCCCGCCTGGAGCAGGTGCATCGCGGTCGTGTGGCGAAGGACGTGTGGTGAGATGGTCTTTCCTCGGAGGCTGGGACAGCCTGGAGTCGCGACGGTGACGGCTTGGTCGAGGATGTATCGGACCCCGTCGCGGGTGAGATGGCCGCCGCGCGCGTTGGGAAAGGCTGCGCTGTCGGGCGCGTTGTCGAGTTCCGCGAACCAGGCCGAGAGGATGCGGCCAGTCTTGGGCCACAAGGGGACGGTCCTGTCTTTGCGTCCCTTGCCGTGAAGAGCGAGGAGTGTGGTGTTGCCGAAAGTGACCTGTGACCGTAGGACAGCGGCGATCTCAGAGACGCGAGCGCCGGTGTTGTACATGGTTAGTAGGAGTGCGTGATCGCGCCGACCCACGCGCTGCGTGCGATCCGGTGCAGCGAGCAGGGCCTCCATTTCCTGTCGGGTCAGATAACCCACCAGGCGCTGGTCTTCACGCTTGATGGGAATGGCAAGTACCTGGCTGACCAGGGCGAGGTGAGCTGGTTCGCGAAACGCCACGAAACGAAAGAAAGAACGGACTGCCGCCAGACGCGCGTTCCGGGACCGGATCGAGTTCTTTCGATCGGTTTCGAGGTAGTCAAGGAACGCCAGGATGGAGGTCGCATCGACGTCGTCGAGCCGAAGTTGCGATGGCTCCCGCCCGCGCAACTGCTTCAAGAACGCCAACAAGAGGCGAAAGGTATCGCGATAAGCAGCGACAGTTTGGGGACTCGATCGTTTGTAGCCGAGCAGGTGCTGAGCGAAGAAGTCCTGCACCAGCGGTGCCAGCGTGCCCACGGTCGTCATGGGAGACCTCCCACGTCGGCGAAGCGCTCGAAACGCTGAGCGGCGATCCCGAGAAGCTCGGGGACGGCCGACAGGTACCAGTAGGTGTCCTCGGGCTTGAGATGACCGAGATAGACAGACAGTTCAGGCAGCCGAGCTCGGACATCCGCGCCCTCTCGATACCAGGCAAGCAAGCGTCGCACGGCGAACGTGTGGCGAAGATCGTGCAACCGCAGGTGTTGTTTCCCCGCCCCGAGGCCAAGCCGTCGGATGAGGCTGACGAAGGTCCGTCGGATGCTCTGGTATCTGATTTCTCCGGGGCGTTCCGAGACGAAGAAGCGGTCGCACAGCCCGTCGTACCCGAGGCGGGATCTTTGAGTCGCGTAGGCTCGCAAAGCCGTGGCCGTCGAGGGATGCAACGGCACCAAACGCGATTTATGAAACTTGGTGTCGAGCACTCGGAGGTGCGGCGGCTCGACCTCAAGTCGGACGTCTTCGAGCCGCAGTCTCGTGATTTCGCCCGCCCGCAGGCCCGAGGCCGCCAACAGGCCGATGATGGTGGCGTGCGTGTGCGGCCGCAGGGAATCGGTGGAACCCAGCTTTCGAGCGGCGTCGACCAAAGCTCGAATTTCCTGGTCGGTGTAGATGTAGGGGGTGGGCCGGCGATTGTCCGCGACAAGACCTACCGGTGGGACTTCTGTTTGCGGCACCGACGCGCGAACGTGGGCCAAGAATCCGCGGACAACACTGACCGCAGTCACGGGTGACCGGCTCGACGACGGCTTGAGAGCCGCCGCCGCCTGTCGAACGAATTCCGTCAGGCTCTCCGCGGTCAAGGCAGTCCAGTCCAGCGGCCTACCGCCGAAGCACTGGGCGATTAGCAAACGGGCGAAGCGGCAGTAGCACGCTCGCGTCCCGGTCGACAGCCCCGCCGCATGCTCAAGATGATGATCGTACGACACCACCCACCGCTCCGCTTCCGTAGCGGGCGCGCACATCGGCGCCCGAGAAAACCCGCTTTGGCTAAGGAACGCAAAGAATCCGTGCGCCCCGGGCGACCGTCGTAGGAAGCCGGCCGTTGGCCACTCCACCTCGACGACGCCGGCCCAGCTCTAGCAAGTACGCGGCGAACGCAGGCTCATCCAGCTCCTGCACGACTTGTCCGCGTCGTCGCAACCATCGCGCCAGTCGATCCGCTGAGAACACGTAGCGGACGATGGTCCGGTGGCGATACCCCTTCGCCAACAACGCGGTGGCGAACGGCCCCAGGTAGTCGCACGCAGGGCTTGCTGCGAGCCGAGCGCGATCTTGCTTCCGATGAACGAGTCCTTCGAGCATGGCGTCCTCCCTCTCGGCCATGGGACCGAGCGGCCGAACGCTGCTCCGGATTATGTGGAGCCGCTACGCGGCGCCCGATCCAAGCCTATCGTCGAGATCAACGACAGCGACGGGGGCCAGCTCCACATAATCCGGCACTCCACATATCGCGCCTTGACGATCGTGCGTACCGCGGCTCCACGACGACCCAAGTGCCCGGAAATCCGATCGAAGAGCGACCTGATCGATCGCGCTCACCGCGATCGGATTCCCGCTCTTCCGCGAGATCGTCTCCACAGTGCCGTCTGCACCCGCTATGGAACACCAAAGAAGTGGCGACTGAGCAGGCTCGTGCTGAGGCTTGCCGCATTGGCGATCAAAGACCAGAGCCATGCACGACGTTTGCCGAAAAAGAAGGCGAAGTAGGCCGTTTCCCCCAGCCAGGCGAACAGTTCGCCGGTGACTGCCTTGGCTACATAGCCGGCGTGCCAGTGCGGTCCGAAAATGCCAAACCACATCACAGGGTGGGTGATGGCACTGGCACCAAAGGCGACGGGCAAGGAGACGGACAAGCCCCACATATAGATGGGGATCTCCACCAGCTGACCGAACGCAAATGCAATGAGCCAGGC
>JADGOT010000072.1 GCA_017882805.1 Glaciihabitans sp.
AGCGCCTGCAGAACATTTGCGTCGACGAACGGCTGGGCGGTCGCCGGGAAGATGTCCTGCGAGTGACGATCGCGGTGGCGGTCGAGCTCGCTGTACACGGCGGGCGTCGAGAGCCCGAAGTCGGCAACCGCGAGCACCCACTGGAACTGCCCCTGAGCAAGCGCGGGGCTGAGCTGGTCGCCGCGCCCGGTTCCGATTGCGGTGCCACCCGTGAACGCGAACGGCACATCCGAGCCGAGTTCGGTGGCGAGGGCGAGCATCTGCTCGCGAGGAAGATCGGTGCCCCAGAGCGCGTCGCAGGCGAGGAGCGTTGCCGCAGCGTCCGCGGATCCCCCGCCCATTCCACCCGTGACCGGAACGTGTTTGCCGATCTCGAGGTGCGCGCCGCCGCGGTAGCCCGTCTTGCGAGCGAGAAGTCGGGCGGCGCGGATTGCGATGTTCGAGCCGTCGGTCGGCACTCGCGAGAGCTCAACAGTTCCCGAGATCGCGACTGAGAAATCATCCGCCGGGTACGCGCGCACCTCTTCACACAACGAAACGGCCTGATAGGCGATGGCCACGTCGTGATAACCGTCGGGCAGAAGCGCGCCGACCTTCAGGAAGACGTTGATCTTCCCTGGCGCTTTCGCGTGCACCATTTCAGGCGCGGCCACGGGGGTCATATACCCAACCTAGTCGAGGGTTTCAGGGCCCGGAGAGCGCGCTAGGATTCCGCTCCGGATGCGCTGCGGACAATCGCCAGAAAGTCGAGCACTGACAACTCCTCACCCCGCGCGGTCGGCGCAAGACCCGCTGCCTCGATGCGAGTGGATGCAACCGACGAGTCCCCCAGAACAACTGAGAGCGCCTGTCGAAGCATCTTGCGGCGCTGCTGGAAGGCAGCATCGATCAGAGCAAAGGTCGCGAGCCGTTCGGCCTCGGTGCCCGGCTGCTCATGGCGTTCAAACGCGACCAGGATCGAGTCGACGTTCGGCACCGGCCAGAACACCTGCCGCGAGACGTTGCCCGCGAGCCGAAAGTTGCCGTACCAGGCGGCCTTAGCGCTCGGACTGCCGTAGACCTTCGATCCGGGGGGCGCAGCAAGGCGTTGGCCAACCTCAGCCTGCACCATGACGAGACCACTCGCGAGGCTCGGGAACGTCTCGAGAAAGTGGAGCAGCACGGGCACAGACACGTTGTAGGGGAGGTTCGCAACCAGAACCGTCGGTGCGGGATCGAGTGATGTGATCGTCATGGCGTCGGCCGTGATGACGGTCAGCGACGCGTGGGGAGCCGCCGCCGCTACCGTGTGCGGCAGCTGGGTCGCAAGCCGATTGTCGATCTCGACAGCGAGAACGGATGCCCCGGTCTCGAGTAGGCCGAGGGTGAGCGAGCCGAGTCCGGGCCCGACCTCGACCGCGGTCATCCCGTCGGTCACGCCGGCGATGCGCACGATTCTCCGAACAGTGTTGGCGTCGATGACAAAGTTCTGGCCGAGCTTCTTGGTCGGCTGGATGCCGAGCAGTTCGGCCAGGTCGCGGATCTCCGCCGGACCCAGCAGTTTTACTTCGCTCATTACTCGGTGAACGGATTCGGCGGCGCGGCCGTGGGCTCGGAGTTCCAGAGGCCGTAGACCTCCTCGGTGTTGGAGGAGATCAGGGCGGCGAGCATGGAAACGTCGGTGCCGAGGTGCGCTGCCATCGCTCGCAGCGTGTGCGGAATCAGATAGGACGCGTTGGGTCGGCCGCGGAACGGCGCCGGCGTCAGGAACGGCGAATCCGTCTCGATCAGCACGAGCCTCCGTGGGAGCGCCTCGAGTGCATCGCGGAGGTTGGGCGCATTCTTGAAGGTGACCGTTCCGGCGAACGAGGCGTACCAGCCGTGCTCCGACAGGATGCTGGCCAGCTCAGCGTCACCGCTGAAGCAGTGAAACACCGTGCGCTCGGGTGCTCCTACACGCAGCAGGGTCGCGACCACCTCGCGATGAGCATCCCGATCGTGGATCTGGAGGGCAAGCCCGCGTTCCTTGGCAATCGCGATGTGGGCCTCGAACGAGCGCTGCTGTGCGGCCTGACCGTCTTCGCCGGTGCGGAAGAAGTCGAGCCCGGTCTCCCCGATCGCGCGCACCCGCGGTCGGCCGGCAAGCTCGGAGATTTCCGCGAGCGCGTCATCCAGCGTGCCAGCGGCGTCGAGCAGCGGTGCCTCGTTCGGATGCAGCGCTACCGCAGCAAGTACCCGCGGTTCAACCGCGGCGATGTCGGCCGACCAGCGCGAGCTCGCGAGGTCGGTGCCAACCTGAACGACGCCTCGAACACCAACACTGGATGCACGGTCGAGCGCATCCCGATAGTCGAGCGTGCTCTGCCAGT
Organism: Glaciihabitans sp.; assembly: GCA_017882805.1. Lineage (GTDB taxonomy): Bacteria > Actinomycetota > Actinomycetes > Actinomycetales > Microbacteriaceae > Galbitalea. Next base: position 2,349 of record JADGOT010000072.1, read on the forward strand.
GCTCATGGCCCTGGAGTTCACCCTCTGGCGGTGGCTCGAGGTGGGTGTGGTTGTCGTAGACCGGTACTGTCAACGCCTCGGGAAGCGGCGGCCATTCGACTTCGTCAGTCACTGTGCCTCCCACCTCATTTTCCATCGGGTCGAGACCACGTTACGCGACAGGGGCGACGGTCTCTATCCGCGGGAACAGCGCGTCGAGCGGCGCCACCTTCGTTCCGGGCTCGAGCTGACCCCACATACCTGCGCTGCGGATCGGTTGGTCGCTGGCCCGTCCGAGCGTGGAGTCGCCGAGCGAGGTCCACAGCTTCTCGGTAGCGTTTGGCAAGACCGGCGAGAGCAAAACGGCGAGCGCGCGAAGGCCTTCGGCGGCCGTGTACAGCACGGTGCCGAGTCGCTCACGGTCGGTGCCAACGCCTGTCGAAGGGTCCTTGGCCAGCACCCAGGGCTCCTGGATCGTGATGTATCCGTTGAGTTCTTCGACGATCGTCCAGATCGCGGCAAGCGCGTCGTGGATGGCAAACCGCTCGATCGCGGCATCCGCAGCGGAACCGGCGACCTGCACCGTCTTCTGGATGCCGAGGTCGGCTTCTGAGTACTCGGCCGGCGCCGGCAGAACTCCGTCGTAGTAGCGCTCGACCATTGCAATCACTCGGGAGGCGAGGTTGCCGAATCCGTTCGCGAGCTCGGCCTGGTAGCGCGCGCTGAGGTCTTCCCAGCTGAACGAGCCGTCCTGGCCGAAGCTAATGGCGCGCATGAAGTAGTAGCGGAATGCGTCAGAGCCGAATGTGTCGGTGATCTCGTTCGGCGCGATTCCGGTGAGCTTCGACTTGCTCATCTTCTCGCCGCCGACCAGCAGCCAGCCGTGCCCGAATACGTGCTTCGGAACGGCAATGCCCGCGGCCATCAGCATGGCGGGCCAGATAACCGCGTGAAAGCGCGCGATGTCTTTTCCGACGATGTGGGTACCGGGCCAGCGACGGTCGAAGGTTGCATCGTCGGTGCCGTAGCCCACGGCGGTGATGTAGTTGAGCAGAGCGTCGAACCAGACGTAGAGCACGTGCGAGGTGTCCCACGGAATCTGGATGCCCCAGTCGAAGCTCGACCTCGAGATCGACAGATCGTTGAGACCCTGCTTCACAAAGGAGACGATCTCGTTGCGCACACTCGCCGGCTGAATGAAGTCGGGCTGGGACTCGTAGAGGTCGAGC
>JADGOT010000073.1 GCA_017882805.1 Glaciihabitans sp.
GAATCACGCCGCCCAGGGCTTTCATCGCGCACGCCGTCACGACACCCTCCGGGCTTCCTCCAATGCCTGCGCACATGTCGATCCTGGTGCCGTACATAGCCGCGTTGATGCTGCCGGCGACGTCCCCGTCCAACATGAGCCGCGTTCCAGCCCCCGCCGCCCGGATGTCATCGATCAGTTCCGCGTGCCGCGGCCGGTCGAGTACCGCGACGGTGATGTCGGAGACCGCCTTGCCCTTAGCCTTCGCGAGGGCGCGGATGTTCTCGCCGATCGGTTTACGGATGTCGATCACTCCGACGCCTTCGGCTCCCGCCGCGATCTTGCGCATGTAGTAGACAGTGGATGCGTCGAGCATGCTGCCCCGATCGGCGACCGCAATCATCGAGAGTGCATTCTGCCGCCCCGCGGCGGTCAATGACGTGCCGTCGATCGGGTCCACCGCGATATCGCACGCAGGACCATTGCCGTTGCCCACGTGCTCCCCGTTGAACAGCATTGGAGCGTGATCCTTTTCGCCCTCACCGATCACGACGACGCCGTCGAAGTTGACGGTGCCAAGGAAGGTGCGCATGGCGTCGACCGCGGCGCCATCGGCGGCCAGCTTGTCGCCCCGCCCGATAAAGGGCACCGCGCGAATTGCCGCGGCCTCGGTCGCACGCACGAGCTCCATGGCGAGGTTGCGGTCAGGGTTGAGGTACAGCGTCGCCGGATCCGGATTCACCACAGTGTCCTTACAGAACTCTTGTTTGCGATGGTGGTGGGATTCCGCCGAGGAATCAACGCGTGAGGTTAAGAGTACCGAAATTGGCTTCGGTAGACTTTGGGTGATCCCCGCCAGCACATCTCAAGGAGCCGTCATGCCCGTCGCAACCCCCGAGCAGTACGCCGAAATGCTCGATAAGGCCAAGACGAAGGGTTTCGCGTACCCCGCGGTCAACGTGTCGTCGTCGTCCACGATCAACGCGGTACTGCAGGGGCTCAGTGAGGCACAGTCCGACGGCATCATCCAGGTGACGACGGGCGGCGCGGACTACTTCGCCGGCCAGACCGTCAAGAACCGAGCATCCGGGGCACTCGCTTTCGCGGCTTTCGTGACCGAGGTCGCGAAGAACTACCCAGTGACCGTCGCATTACACACCGACCACTGCCCGAAGGACGCCCTCGACGGATTCGTACTGCCGTTGATTGCCGCCTCGGAGGCCGAGGTCAAGGCGGGACGAAACCCGATCTTCCAGTCCCACATGTGGGACGGCTCTTCGGTTCCGCTCGCGGAGAACCTCGAAATCGCGAAGACACTTCTGCCGCGCATGAAGGCGATCAACGCGGTACTCGAGGTGGAGATCGGCGTCGTTGGCGGCGAAGAGGATGGCGTCAGCCACGACATCAACGAGAACCTGTACACGACCCTCGACGACGCGATAGCGCTAGTGGATGCGCTTGGCTTGGGCGATCGCGGTCGTTACATGGCGGCCCTCACTTTCGGCAACGTGCACGGCGTCTACAAGCCGGGCAACGTCAAGCTGCGTCCGGAACTCCTCGGTGACATCCAGTCCGGCCTCGAGAAGAAGTTTGGAACGGCAGCACGACCGCTCGACCTCGTCTTCCACGGCGGTTCGGGTTCGTCGGACGCCGAGATCGCCGAGGCGGTCGCCAACGGTGTCGTGAAGATGAACATCGATACCGACACGCAGTACGCGTACAGCCGCTCGATTGCCGACACCGTGCTCAAGAACTACGACGGCTTCCTCAAGGTTGACGGCGAGGTCGGCAACAAGAAGATCTACGACCCTCGCGCCTGGGGCAAGACCGCAGAGACAGCGATGGCCGCTCGCGTTGCCGAGGCAACCAAACAGCTCGGCAGCGCGGGGCACTCGGGCAAGTAGCTAAGCGCGTCTAGCCGAACGTCACCGTCTGCAGCATCTTCTGGTAGGTACTGAAGAATCCTGGCGTCGGGCTTTGTGCGTTCGTCGCTGCCCAGACGAGAACAGTCTTGTTCTGAACGGGGAAGACCGCGACGCGAAGCGACTCGTCGGCAGTGACTCCGATCGAGTCCTTGTCCGTGCATCCTGACCCGCGAGACTGCCCCAGCACCCCGGGGAGATCCGTCGTCGCACCAAGATTCAGTTGGGTTCCAGAGACGCCGTCGATCGAGATTGAGGTCTCGCCCTTGATCGTGAGGCCGACCGCCGTCAGCGTGTGCAGATACGCGACATAGTCGCTCGGCAGTGCAGTCGCGGAAATGCCGGCCGCACAAACTGTCGCCGGCACGAGTAGCCGAACCTGATCAGTGGGGTTCGCGGTGGACGAGAGCGACACGAAGCCCGTCGTCTGACCGCTCGCGGGCGGAGCGAGCGTTGCCGGCCGCAGAAGCGAGAGGTGCACGCCGTCGAGCGTTACCGAATACGGTGCCCCTGTTCGCGAGGGAACCGGTTTCAACACACCGCGGTCGTCTGACACGGTTGGCGTGCAGCCCGCGAGGAGTACTGCGACCATAACGGCGACTGCCAGCGGCAGCGTTCGACGATGCGAGGTCATCCGCAGTGTCCTTCCGAACGGTGCGCTCAAGATACTCTGCCTCTCGCGCGTCGGGCAAGGGCGGCCCCGGCATCCGAGCCGGCCAGCATGGTGCGTACGAGCGCAAGCATTTCTGCGACGGGCTGACCCGCCGTCACCGCCTCGATGGCGTCGTACAGTGCCGCTTCGACCTGCGCGATGCTGGCTGAGAGGGCTCTACCCGCCGGAGTCAGCACCAGGGTTACCGAGCGACGATCCTGTTTTCCGGCTGTTCGCAGCACTGCCCCCTGAGCCACGAGGCGATCGACTAGCCTGCTCGGACCTGTGCCGTTCTCACAGATCAAGAGCTCACCGAGTCCCGCCAGGGTGAGCGGTTCGTACTCGTCGAGCACGCGAATGACTTCCGCCTGTGCGGGAGTAACCCCGAGCGGCCGAAGTGCACCGATCAGGCTGCGGTTGCCCTCGCGCTGCAGCGCCAGGATCGCGTACCGCAGTTCCTCGCTGGTCTTCATCAAAACTCCCGGGTCTTGCAATTGCGGATCTTGCCATATGCATGTCGTGTCATGTATTGTCGTATCACCTAATCATATCGGAGCTCCCCATGAAGACCATTGACCACATCTCGCGTGTTGCCGTCATCAGCACCGGTACCGTGGCCATTCGGCCCGAGCACGTCGGGCCGACGAAGAAGAGCCAGACGAACTGGCTACTCACGTCTCGTACGTGGACGGCGCCACTGCCGATCAACGTCTACGTTCTTGAGCATGAGGGCGAGCTGGTGCTGTTCGATACCGGTCAGGACCGAGCATCCGTCACCGACCCGAACTACTTCCCCCGAGGCATCCTCGGGCTGATTTACGGACGCCTCGCCCGATTCGAGATCGGTGAGGGCGACACGCTGACCCGCCAGCTCGCGGCCGCAGGATTCGACATCGCCGACGTGACGACGGTTCTGCTGTCTCACCTTCACCAGGATCACATCGGCGGACTGGGTGAGCTGAGGCACGCCGACATCCTGGTCTCCGACGAGGAGTACGCCGATGTCTCGCGTCCAAATCCAGAGATGCGGGGACTACTCAAGCGGCACATCACCCTGCCGGGGCTTCGCTGGAAACCGTTCGACTTCGCCCCGCTGACCGGAACCGACCTCGCCCCCTTTACCACCGGGTTTGATGTATTCGGTGATGGGTCCATGGTCGCGCTTCCGACGCCCGGTCACACTCCCGGTTCACTGTCGCTTCTCGTTCGCCGACCGATGCACACACCCCTGCTGCTTGTCGGCGACCTGACGTATGACTACGAACGAATGAAACGCGGTGATGTTCCAGGGTCCGGCGACCAGCAGGGGATGCGCCACTCCAGCGCGCTCGTCGCGGAGCTCACGAAGCGGATGCCCGACCTCGTCGTTCTCGCCGCCCACGACCCGGGCGCCGCCGGTCGACTCCGAGCCGCTCTCGACACTGTTACGCCGGCGGGATCCTGAATCGCATCAGTAGGCTGCGCCCGTCATCCCACGACAGGTCATCGACGGTCGTCTTGAGCGTCAGATAGTAGGGAGCCAGCAGCACAAGCCGCCGACCCTCGGGCAAGTCAATGTCGATGCTCAACGCAACCGCCGTCGAGCCATCCGGCTGCGCGCGCAGTTCGATCAGCAGCGTGCGCTTGTCGACCATCGTGCTCTCCATCGCGGCGACCAGTAGCGCGCGAAGTGCGGTTCGCTGCGACTCGTTCATCGAATCGGCGAGTCGACCAGGATCGCTCACGATCATGCCGGTCTCGTGGGCGACGATATCCAGCCAGCTCCTGCTGGTCGCCGAGACCAGCTCGGTACGCAGTCGTCGCGCGATCTGGGCCGCGAGCGCTCGGTTTTCGGGCGTAATTGATCCCGCAGTCGCAACCTCCTCGAGAAACGGGGCGACCCGCGCACTGACCCGAGCAATACTGGCGCGCTGCTGCTCGGCATTCGGGGTCTCCGCGCTCGCGTAGAACTCCTCGACCCCGGCGGACGTATCGAGCAGCGCCATCGTGCGCGAGACCACGGTGTGTGAGAAGACCACTCCCCCGGCAGCGCCGACGGTGACCGGACCGATCGAGATGACAATGATCGCCGCGGGCGGCCAGAACGCCGTCTGCAATGAGAACACGATCCAGCCGACAAGTCCGGTGAACGCGATCAGCGGGAGTGAGTAGATCAACAACTTGCGCGGGGTGCAGTACGGAGCAATGCTGACCAGCGTCGCGGCCAACGCGATACCAGGCCACCACTGCGCGACGGGCACCATTCCGCCATAGGTACCGATGGCGGAGACGACTAGCCCGGCGCACGCCAGTGCGAAAATACCCGCCGCATCGCGAAGCCGGAACCGAGGTCGGTTCGGTTGTGCACTCGAGGCGGTCAGCCACCCAGCGCCAAGAAAGAACGGCATAGCGAGAAACTGCAGCAGTGCGCTCGACCAGGAATCCCAATAGATGATTGTGATCGCGACGCCCTGCACTACTGCAGCGATTGAAAACGCGATGGGCATCCGCGGGCCGGTGAACCAACTCAGCGGATCGACATCCTGCGGCGACCGCGTCCACGCGCTGCTCATGACTGCGCGCCCTCACTGGGAACCGGTTCGGGCAGTAGCGGCAGTGTAAACAGCACCGAGGTTCCACTGCCCGGCGCGGACCACACCTTCACGGTGCCACCCGCCGACTCGACCCGCCGAAACACGGATGACCTAAGCCCAAGTCGATCGGGGAGCACGGCGGCCGGGTCAAATCCGGCTCCGGCGTCGTTGACTGTCCAGGTCACAAACTCGTGCGTCGTACTCACGATGATTTCTGCGGCGGCGACCCCGGAGTGAGCCAGCACGTTTTCGAGGCACGCTCCGAGGGCGCCCACAGCTGCAGTTACCGCCGCTTCGGTCATCCGTGCAACGGTTCCCGTGTCGCCCGTGAATTCGACGCTGAGGCCACGCCACTGGAAGTCACTCACCATCTGCGTCATCTGGTTGCGCAGCGAGCCATCGCTGGCGGCGACGACCGTCGCGGCCTCCTCCGCCTTGAGGAGGTGAGCGCCATCAAGGGTCGCGACGTCTTTTCGCATCCGCTCGACCGTGCGCGAATCGAGTACGTCTGGCCCGTTAATTACAAGGGCAAGGTCGTTGAGAACAGTGTCGTGCAGCAGGGCAACGGTTCGCTGCTCCGTCGTTCGAACAGCCTCCATGCGTCGCGTTTCGCCGCGAAGCTGCAGGAAGTCGGGTACCTGCCTGCGTTGCGATCGCTGCACGATCGACAACCCAAGGAAGATGGCGCAGTAGTTGGCGAGAGTTATCGCGGGCCCATTGCCGAACTGGGGCGTAATCCCGAGCTGAAGCTCCGCGAGCCCGGTGCCCGCCACGCCGAGGAGAAACCCGCCAATTCCCCAGGCGATCGCGGGCAGCGGCCGCCGTCCAGCCGTCCCCGCCAGGACCAGAGCCGATTCGGGACGATTGATCAGAACAAGCGCGGTCGGCAGGAGTTCGGGGTGATTGGCGAGGACGGAGTGCACGAAGAGATAGTTGCCGAGGGACCCGATGACGAGGTAAACGACCAGGGTGGCCGCACTGGTGCGAAAAGCCGCGAGCGCCAGGGCACCGAGCATGACTGCAAGCGCGAGGAGAGGCAGAATCAGGTCGTTGCCGTAGTGGAAACGCAGCAGTGTGGCCACGACACCCGGAATGCACACCAGAAGCACGATTCCCGCAATGGCGTGACTGCTGCGAGTCACGGCGAAGACGCTAACGCCCGCCGCGATCTTTCGCGGAAGGACGGGAACGCGCGCGACGCCGCCACTCACCCGTTTAGGAAACCACACTGATGGACAGAACCTCGCGTTCCCACGCGGCGGACCGGCCTCAGCGCACGGCGGCGATCGTGAACCCCAGAATGACCGCGAAAGCGAAGTAGCCGACCAACGGCACAAAAAATGCGAGACGCCCGCGCCTGAGCCGCGCGTAGGCCCAGACGAAGCTCACCCCCAGCAGGAGGATGTTCGCACTGAGCAGCAGCCAGCCGTAATGGTCGATCGCGAGCGGTACCCGTTGGCTGAGTCCCAGCTCTTGCATGCCGATATTGCTGACCTCGGCGAAGTGGAAGTAGTCGGAACTCACTAGAAAAACGAGCCCAATTCCGAGCTGGAAGATGGTGATGAACCGATCGATCAGGTTGCCGCCCAGGCGAAGCGAGGTCGCCGATGCTGCCTGACCTGGTGCCGGAGCCTCAGGAACTTCGACTCGCGTCTCTGCGGCAGGCGGCGGCACGTACCGGCGGCCCATCGCCGCAGCCTGTTGCTCGGGGGTCGCGTATTCCCCGTATTGCGGTCGCGGGCGATCTTCAGTCATTGGGCTGCCAATCTAGCCTGCGAACCCGACCGCCGAGGCCGCGCTCGTCGGGGTTGCCCGCGGCATCGGTGCGCAGCTCGCGGGGCAACGAAAACATGAGGTCTTCCTCGGCCGTTACGACCTGCTCTACGGACAGATAACCCGCGTCGGCAAGATCGTCGAGAACTTCCTGCACCAACACCTCCGGCACGGAGGCACCCGATGTAACGCCAACGGTCGCAACTCCGTCGAGCCACTCCTGCTGGACCTCGCTGGCGTAGTCGACGCGATACGCGGCCTTCGCGCCATTCTCGAGAGCGACATCCACCAGTCGAACCGTATTGGAACTGTTTGCCGATCCAACGACGATGACCAGCTCGGCCTGCTCGGCAACCTTCTTGATCGCGACCTGTCGGTTTTGCGTCGCGTAACAGATGTCATCGCTCGGGGGATCCTGCAGATTCGGAAATCGCTCACGCAGCAGCCGTACCGTCTCCATGGTCTCGTCGACACTGAGCGTGGTCTGTGAGAGCCATACGACGTGGTCGGGATTTCTGACCTCGACGCTTGCGACATCCGCGGGGCTACCGACCAGGATGGTGCGCTCGGGCGCATGGCCCATCGTGCCCTCGACCTCTTCGTGGCCGTGGTGTCCGATGAGCAGGATCTCGTAGTCGTCGCGCGCGAACCGCGTCGCCTCGCGGTGAACCTTCGTCACCAGGGGGCAGGTCGCGTCGATGGCGTCGAGGCCACGGTCGGCCGCCGACTGGACCACCGCGGGCGAGACACCGTGCGCACTGAAGACGACGTGGGACCCTTCGGGAACTTCACCCACGTCATCCACAAAGATGGCACCCTGCTTTTCCAGGGTCGAAACGACGTGAATGTTGTGCACGATCTGCTTGCGCACGTAGACCGGAGCGCCGAACTTCTCGAGCGCCTTCTCGACCGCGATGACCGCTCGATCTACTCCCGCACAGTACCCCCGAGGGGCTGCCAGAAGAACCCGCTTCGACCCCGTGACGGGGTTGTCCCTTAGCCTGTTACGTAGCGCGGGAACGCGCGGAATTTGCAGGCTGACGGCGCTGCCGTTGGAGATGGTACTCACTAGCTGATTGTACGTGAGCACACTGAGCGCAACCGGGAGACACCTTGACCATCGTCGATGGGCCGCCCACGGTTGACGCGCCATGGCCGGTCGGCGTGCTATCGGCGAAGATCAAAGGCTGGATCGACAAGCTCGGCACCGTCTGGGTTGAGGGCGAGATCACGCAGTGGGGCATGTCAGGAGGCAATGTCTACGGCAAGCTGAAAGACCTCGAGGCTGACGCGACCGTCTCGTTCACCATCTGGGGATCGGTCAAGGCAAAGATTCCGGATGACCTGGGGCAGGGCGATCGCGTCGTCGCTCTCGTCAAGCCGAACTACTGGGTCAAGGGTGGCACCCTGACTATGCAGGTGTTCGAGATGCGCCACGTCGGTCTCGGTGACTTGCTCGAGCGACTCGAGCGACTGCGCCAGACGCTGAAGGCCGAGGGCCTCTTCGACGCCACTCGAAAGAAGCCCCTCCCTTTCTTGCCGCACTGCATTGGTCTGATCACGGGCCGCGACAGCGATGCCGAGAAAGACGTGATTCGCAACGCACAACTTCGGTGGCCGGCGGTCGAGTTCCGCGTCGCCTACGCGTCAGTGCAGGGGGACAAAGCCGTGAGCGAGGTGACAGCCGCGCTGCGAAAGCTCGACGCCGATCCCGGGGTTGACGTGATCATCGTGGCACGGGGCGGAGGCGACTTTCAGAACCTCCTGGTATTCAGCGACGAAACCCTGGTGCGCGTCGCGGCCGCCTGCGAGACGCCGATCGTGAGCGCGATCGGACACGAGGCCGATCGACCCCTGCTCGACGATGTTGCTGACCTCCGGGCATCAACTCCGACCGACGCCGCCAAGCGCGTAGTACCGGATGTCGCGGAGGAGCTCGCGCGCGTGCAGCAGGCGCGAGCTCGAATCGGGTCCCGCGTCACCAACCTTCTCACCACCGAGATCGATCGACTCGAACAGCTCCGCACTCGACCCGTCCTGGCGAACTCGAGCTGGCTGGTCGACTCGCGAGCGGAAGAGCTCTCACGTTACGTCGCGCGCGGCGGCGAACTTGTCACACTGCTACTCGATCGGGCGGCAGCGCGAATCGGCGAGCTGTCGGGGCATCTCCGTGCGCTGTCTCCGCAGCGCACCCTGGATCGTGGCTATGCCATTGCACAGTTGCCCGGCGGCGCGGCCCTGCGGTCGGCGAAGGATGCGCCAAAAGGAACTCCGCTCCTCCTCACCGTCGCTCAGGGACGACTCACGACGATCGCAGGCGACGCCGAGCCGACAGCCAGTACCGATAGTTAGGATTGACGTGTGGCAACCGCATCCAAGGTCAGCGACCTGTCCTACGAAGAGGCGCGTGACGAACTCGTTCGAGTTGTCAACGAGCTCGAGCAGGGCTCCTCAACGCTCGAAGAGTCGTTGGCGCTCTGGGAGCGTGGCGAGGCGCTAGCCAAACGCTGCGAAGAGTGGCTTCTTGGTGCGAAAGCCCGTCTGGATGCGGCTCGTGCCGCAACTGGCGCGGCCGGCCCTGTGCTGGCCGGCCCTGTGCTGGTTGACCGCGTGGCTGATTGACGGCGTAATGTCCCCCCCAACTCCCGGCGCGGGCCGAACCGCCGCACGCCCTGTCGTGGCTGAGCTTGGTCGTCCGGAGACCCCCGAAGAAACCGCCGCCCGCAAGGCTGAGAACTCGCGCGCCCATCGCGCCAACCAGACCACCCGCAACCTCATTCTGGCGCTACTGGCTTCGCTCGCGATTGTGCTCTTCACGGTGCTGGTCGTTGTGCGTCCGGAGACAAACCTGGTCAAGCCGGTCAATTACCGCACGGTCGCTACGCAGGCTCAAAAGAGCGTTACAGAGACGCTCGCTGCCCCGAATCTTCCAGCCGACTGGCGGTCCAACGACGCCGAACTCAAGACCGGCTCCGGCAAGACCGTGACCTGGTACATCGGGCTGATTACACCGTCGCAGCAGTTCGTCGCGGTCGAGCAGGGCATCCACACGTCAGACACCTGGTTCGGATCGCTAATCGGAAAGAGTCCGGCAACCGGTCACGTCACGATTGCGGGCATCCGCTGGACGATCTATGACCAGCGCGCGGCGTCCGGCACCGGCAACTTTCCGTACTCGCTTACCGGAACCATCGGGGCATCCCACTTCGTGCTGCACGGCAGCGCGAGCGACTCCGAGTTTCAGGTTTTGGCGCGAGCGATCGCAGCGCAGTTGAAATCCTCGAGTGGGAGCTGAGATGACCGAATCCACGAAGCGCACGCCGGCGAGCGCCTGGCAGGAGATGACGCGCGGCAATGATCGTTTCGTCGCGGGAGAACCGCTGCATCCCCGCCAAGACGTCGAACGTCGTGCCGAAGTTGCGGATGTCCAGGAACCGATCGCTGCGCTCTTCGGCTGTAGCGACTCCCGACTCTCCGCCGAGATCATCTTCGACAAGGGAATTGGCGACCTGTTCGTCATCCGCAATGCTGGCCAGGTCATCTCGGAGAGCGTGGTCGGGTCGCTCGAGTACGCGGTCGCGGTGCTCCACGTGCCGCTCCTCGTTGTGCTCGGGCACGACTCGTGCGGAGCCGTACGTGCCGCAATCGACTCCCAGACCGCGGATGCGACGCCACTGCCTCCCCACATCGCCAACCTCATCGCCCGCATCATTCCGGCGGTTCGTCGCGTCGCCGGCAACGACGGCGCGTTCAACGCTCAGGGAGCCATCGACCCGTCCCTCGTTGACAGCCGGGACGTCGGGCGCGAGCATCTTCGCGACACCATCGCCGAGTTGCTCGAGGAATCCGAGCTCATCAGCGACGCCATCGCCGCGGGTACGCTGGCTATCGTCGGTGCAAACTACAGCCTGCTCGTCGGTCGAGCCGAACCCGACATTGTTGTTGGGCAGCTCGAGACCAGCTAGCCCGCCCCGTTTCTTCGCAGCCCAGTCAGATCACAACTCCACCAGACCGATCAAAGGACATAATCGAGTGGCCAGCACGCCGGAGTACCGAATCGAACACGACACCATGGGCGAGGTTCGAGTGCCCTTCGATGCTCTGTATGGGGCGCAGACGCAGCGCGCCGTCGAGAACTTCCCGATCTCCGGTGCTGGTCTCGAGCAAGCCCAGATTGTCGCGCTCGCCCGTATCAAGCGGGCGGCGGCTCTCGCCAATGCGTCGCTCGGCGTCCTCGACCAGAAGATCGCCGACTCGATCGTGCAGGCAGCAGACGCGATCATCGCCGGACACCACCACGACCAGTTCCCTATCGACGTCTATCAAACCGGCAGCGGTACGTCGAGCAACATGAACATCAACGAGGTTCTTGCCACTCTCGCATCGACGTATCTCGGCTCGCCCGTTCATCCCAACGACCACGTCAACGCGTCGCAGTCGTCAAACGACGTGTTCCCGACGTCGGTTCACGTGGCCGTGACGGGAGCGCTCATTGAGCACCTCATCCCGTCGCTCACCCACCTCGCGGAGTCGCTCGAAACGAAGGCCGAGCTGTGGAAGACCGCGGTCAAGTCCGGTCGCACGCACCTCATGGATGCGACGCCCGTCACGCTCGGCCAGGAGTTCGGCGGCTATGCCCGCCAGATTCGGCTCGGCATTGAGCGCGTGCAGGGCACGATCGCCCACGTTGCCGAGGTTCCGCTCGGCGGCACCGCTGTCGGCACTGGTATCAATACCCCGCTCGGGTTTCCGCAGAAGGTCATCGAGCTTCTCGCCGCAGACACCGGTCTTCCGATCACCGAGGCACTCGATCACTTCGAAGCGCAGGGTGCCCGCGACGGACTCGTCGAGGCATCGGGCGCCCTGCGCGTCATCGCGGTCTCTCTGACGAAGATCTGCAACGATCTGCGCTGGATGGGATCCGGCCCGAACACCGGGCTCGGCGAGCTGCACATCCCCGACCTTCAGCCCGGATCATCCATCATGCCGGGCAAGGTCAACCCCGTAATCCCGGAGGCCACCCTTCAGGTCTGTGCCCGCGTCATCGGCAACGACGCGGCCATCGCGTGGGCTGGCGCCAGCGGTGCCTTCGAACTCAACGTGGCGATCCCGGTCATGGCGAACTCCCTGCTCGAATCGATCCGGTTGCTGGCGAACTCGAGCCGCCTTCTCGCGGACACCACGATTGACGGCCTCACGGCGAACCTTGACCGAGCTCGTGCCCAGGCCGAGTCCTCGCCGTCGATTGTCACGCCGCTCAACCGCATCATCGGCTACGAGGCTGCGGCGAAGGTCGCCAAGCATGCGGTCGCCGAAGGTATTACGATCCGTCAGTCGGTGGTCGACCTGGGATTCGTCGAGCGCGGAGAGATCACCGAGAAAGAGCTCGACGAGAAGCTCGACGTTCTGTCGATGACCCACCCCGGCTAGAGGCGCGACAGCGCCACCAGCCCAACGGCGGCCCAGAAGCCGCCGAGCAGGAACGGTCCGAACGCGATTCGCTGACCCCGTCTGCCTGCGATCAGCAGAACCAGGCTCACCAAACCCCCGCCGAAGAACGCGACAGCGGGCGAAAGCACAGCGATCGTCAGCCCCCACGAGGAGAACCCCAATACTGCGCCCAGCTTGACGTCGCCCATCCCCATGCCACCAATGAGGTTCAGCACGAGCAGAAAACCGGAGTAGGCGATACCCGCGACCAGCGGCGCCAGTGGCGCTCGTGCGCTGACCACCCACTCCCCCGCGCAGCTCAGCAGTCCGACACCGATGCCGGGGAGCACGAGCGCGTTGGGCAGTCGATGTTCGCGGATGTCGATCGCCGCCAACCAGGGCGTGACAACGGCGAGATACGCGACAGCGATCAACGCCGGCCCGAATCCGGCGGCCAGAAATGCCGCCGCGGCCAGCGGAATAGCCAGCAGGGATAGGAGAACTCGTTGCCGCACCCCGGAACGATACCCACTGCGCTCCGCTGCTGCTCGTCAGAGTCCACAGCCAAAAACTCAGGCTGGCCAGCGCGTCGAGCGCAAATACGCCTCGACGCCCCAGTCAGCCTGAGTTTTCAGAAGGATGCGGTGGCGCTACGCGAGCTCGTTGGACTCCAGCATCTCGGTGACGAGCGCCGCGATGGCGGATCGCTCCGAGCGCGTCAGCGTGATGTGGGCAAACAGCGGGTGGTCCTTGAGCGTTTCGATCACCGAGGCAACGCCGTCGTGGCGCCCCACCCGCAGGTTGTCGCGCTGTGCCACGTCATGGGTCAGGACGACCCGCGAGTTCTGGCCGATTCGCGATAGTACGGTCAGGAGTACGTTGCGTTCGAGCGATTGCGCCTCATCCACGATGACGAACGCGTCGTGAAGTGAGCGGCCACGAATGTGCGTGAGCGGCAGCACCTCGAGGATGCCACGCGCCATCACCTCTTCGATGACGTTCTGCGAAACCACGGATCCGAGGGTGTCGAACACCGCCTGCGCCCAGGGGTTCATCTTCTCGGTGGCATCTCCGGGCAGGTAGCCGAGCTCCTGGCCGCCGACCGCGTAGAGCGGGCGGAAGACCATGATCTTGCGGTGCTGCTGCTTTTCGAGAACCGCTTCGAGGCCCGCACACAGGGCGAGCGCCGACTTACCGGTGCCCGCGCGACCGCCGAGCGAGACGATGCCGATCTCCGGGTCGAGCAGGAGGTCAATGGCGAGGCGTTGTTCGGCGCTGCGTCCGTGCAGTCCGAACAGGTCGCGGTCTCCGCGCACGAGTCGCAACTGGCCGCGCTTGGTCACGCGCCCGAGTGCCGAACCGCGATCCGAGTGCAGCACGAGGCCGGTGTTGACGGGCAGGTCCTGCACGAGTCGGGTTGACAGCTTCTCGGCGTCGTACAACTCGTTCATCTGTTCGCTCGAGAGTGTGATGTCGGCCTGGCCAGTCCAGCCGGAGTCGACCGCGAGTTCAGCGCGGTATTCCTCGGCCGCGAGACCGATGGATGCCGCCTTCACACGAAGCGGGAGGTCCTTCGATACGACCGTGACGTTCAGTCCATCGCCGGCGAGATTGAGGGCGACCGCGAGGATGCGCGAATCGTTGTCACCGAGCTGCAGCCCTGATGGCAGCACGCTCATGTTGGAGTGGTTCAGCTCTACCCGCAGTGATCCGCCCGCATCGCCGATGGCAATCGGGAAATCGAGCCGCTCGTGCTGCACGCGCAACTCGTCGAGGTTGCGAAGGGCCTGGCGCGCAAAGTAGCCGATCTCCGGGTCGTTGCGTTTGCCTTCGAGCTCGGCGATGACGACGACGGGGAGAACTACGGCATGCTCAGCAAAACGGAAGATCGCCTTGGGATCGGAGAGAAGTACGGACGTATCGAGAACGTACGTTCGTTCCGCCTGCCTTCCCTTCGCATCCGCCCCATCTTTCGGGCTTTTCTTCTGCTGAGGGTTAGCGAGCTGGGGCACGTGTACTCCGTCCCCGAGAGCAAAAACGCCCCCGGATGTGCTTACGCGAGTTGGCCACATGCACTCAAGACGAACTTATGTGGCCGTCTCGACCGGGCGACTTGTCCGGTGTTCTGACGCTAAGCGACCCGGTTGCACGCGGCGGGTTTCGACACGCCCAGCGCGCGTTTCGTCAAAGTTAATACTTGTGGCGACTAGACGTTGATGGCGGACGCGTAACTGACGAAGGCCGCGCGGAGCATGTCGATTGTTTCGTCAGTCGTCGAAACGTGCGCGCTCAGGCGCACTCTGCCCTCCCGCGTAGTCGACGAGACGCCGTGATTGAACAGCGCTGCGGTCAACACGGTGAGCTGCTCCGCGGGCGGTTCAACGACAACGATTCCGGCACGCTCGTTGTGGTCGCGCGGCGAGACGACCGGTATGGCGTATTCGTCGGCTAGCTCGATGATGCTGCTGACCTTGTCGCGAATGCTTTCGCTGATCTCGGCAACTCCCACCTCGGCAACCTGCTCGAGCGCAACAGCAAATCGGGCCTGAGCCATCGGATCGGGGTTCGTCATCGCGAACCCTCCGACACCCGCCTTGGGGCGCTCCACCTCACCCAGGGGCAACTCGCCGCTCTCCGTTGCGCTGAACCCCGAGAACACGGGCACTAGCGTCTGGGCGGCGCGGTCACTGAGCGCGAGGAATCCTGTGCCCCATCCCGAACGAACCCATTTCTGACCACCGGCGACCACCACGTCGGCCAGCTCGTACGGTGCGTCGACAACGCCGAAGCCCTGGGTTGCATCCACGATCAGGATGCGGTCGCCGATGACCTGGCGGATTCCCTCGATGTCGACCAGGTAGCCCGTGCGAAAATCCACGAGGCTCACGGCGACAGCGGCAATGGACTTGTCCAGCTGCGCCTTCAGATTTCCGGGTGTCACGCGTCCGTGATCTGTCTCGATCCACAGCGGTGTGATGGCTCCCAACGCTTCCGCCGCGCGCACGGCCGCGTAGCGAAGGCTCGGGAACTCGGCGGGAGAGAGGGCGACCCCACCGGTCAAACCAAACATCGCATGCATGAGCCCGCTGGATGTGTTGGGCTGAAATCCGATTTGAGTCGGCGCAAAACCGGTTACGGCAGCAACCGCGTTGCGTACTCGCTCATCCTGCTCGAACAGGCTGTCGACCGTGCCAAACCGAGCGCGTCCGAACAGACCCATCAGGCCGTACTCTTCGTCCTTCACCGCGCGTCCGGGCGGTCCTTGTGCGGCGAAGTTCAGATAGCCGGGCTCTTCGCCGAAGGATGCTGCGTAGTCGTCGAGTGAAATCATGAACCAAACCTCCGCTGTCGCCTCGAAAAGTCACGCAGTGCACGCAGAAAGTCGACCTCGCGAAGGTCGGGGCCGAGCGCCTCAACGAAATAGAACTCGCTGTGCGCGCTCTGCCAGAGCATGAAGTCGCTGAGTCGCTGCTCCCCCGAGGTGCGGATGACCAGGTCGGGGTCTGGCTGGCCGCCTGTGTAGAGGTGCTCGCCAATGAGTTCGGGGGTCAGGATCTCGGCCAGCG
Organism: Glaciihabitans sp.; assembly: GCA_017882805.1. Lineage (GTDB taxonomy): Bacteria > Actinomycetota > Actinomycetes > Actinomycetales > Microbacteriaceae > Galbitalea. The sequence continues at coordinate 15,896 of JADGOT010000073.1, forward strand.
CGTCGAGCTCGCCACCCTCGGACTGGTGCTGCTTCACGATGCTGCGCATTGCATCCGCAATTTCACGGCGCCCGCCGTATCCGACCGCGAGGTTGATGTGAAGTCCGGTGTTGTCTTTGGTCGCGGCTTCGGCCGCCTGCAGGGCTGCAACGAGTTCGGGCGGGAGACCGTCGTCGGATCCGACGTGCTGCACTCGCCAGTTACGAAAGTGGGACAGGTCGTCGCTGAGCTCGGCGATGATTTCGAAGAGCGTTCCGAGTTCTTCGGGGGTGCGGCTCGTGAGGTTATCTGTCGACAGGAGGTAAAGCGTCGCCACCGAGATGCCGAGGTCGTCGCACCATTGCAGAAACTCGTGGTACTTGGCTGCACCCGCTCTGTGGCCGTGCGCGGCTGTCTCGAGCTCGCGCAGCCTCGCCCATCGACGGTTTCCATCGATGATCATCGCGACGTGCTTCGGGAGTGTCTGAGTAGCGAGGTGGCGCCTGATCCGGCTCTGGTAGAGGCGGTAAAGAACACCCCCGCCGATCGGCACTTCTCGCTGTTTCACACTGGCTACGCTAGCCCAAAGCAGTTACTCAGCCTGTGGATTTCCCCCGGTGTATGGTTTGCAAATGAGCCGAACCCGCCCGCAAAACGAGTCCGCGGACGATGGGGGAACAGCCGTTCCACACGTTCCCCTGCTCGAGGATGTGCTCGACACCACGCCCGCCGAGATCAAGCCAACGTGGCGCGGCTGGATCCACGCCGGAACCTTCCCGGTCGCCATTGCACTCGGAGTCATCCTCATCGTTCTGGCCGACGGTGTGACCGCGAAAGTCAGCTCGTCGATCTTCGTGCTGTCGTCGCTGCTGCTGTTCGGCAACTCGGCGCTCTATCACCGCTTCAATTGGAAGCCGCGCACCAAGGTTCTACTCAAGCGCATCGACCACGCGAACATCTTCCTGCTCATCGCGGGGTCGTACACGCCGCTCACGGTGCTCTGCCTGACGCAGCCGAAGCAGACGATCCTGCTGTCGTTCATCTGGGGTGGCGCAGGGCTCGGCATCCTCTTCCGGATCTTCTTCATCCGTGCGCCGCGATGGCTCTACGTTCCTCTGTACATCCTGCTCGGCTGGGCGGCGCTCGCGTTTATCGTCGACTTCTACAACGCGAACGCGATCACGATGACGCTCATCCTCATCGGCGGTCTGTTCTACACGACCGGCGCCGTCATCTATGGCCTAAAGAAACCGAACCCTTTCCCCGGCAGATTTGGTTTTCACGAGATCTTTCACACGTTCACCCTGCTGGCATTCCTCAGCCACTGGGTCGGTATCTTCCTGATCGCCACCCACCCGCCGATCCTGCACTAGACCATCCCCCAGGGGTGGAGTTTCTCTGGCCGCCCCGCTCAGGCGTGGCGGGGAACTAGGACTTGGGCTTTGGTTTGCCCCGGTTGGCCTTGCGAGCGGCGGCAGTAGCTGCGGCGGCAGCCTCGGCCTGCTCCTCTTCGAGCTTGATGCGGACCTCTTCGCGGTAGCGAGAGCGACGGATGCGACGGTTCATGTCGATGATGAGCAGGATCGTGACAACCGCCACGGCGAGGATGATCAGGAAGCCCCACACGCCCGGAGTGATCAGGGTGGGGTCGCCCGTGTAGTCCGGGAACGGGGTTGGCGACGGCGCTGCCTCGGCCAGGAACATCTCAGGCGTGAACATTGGTCCTTCTCATCACGCGGGTAATCATTACGCGGTTAATCATTACGCGGGTAATCATTGCGCGGTTAATCATTGACAACGCCCGCGAACAGGTCGCTCTCGGGGAGTTCGGATGGCAGCACGGAGTCGGCGAGCTGGAATTCCTCGGTCGGCCATACCTGCCGCTGCAGGTCATTGGGCCAGAGGAAGAAGGTGCTGTCGGGCGCAACCTGGCTCGCGTGAGACAGCAGGGCCCGGTCGCGGGTATCCAGGAACTCTCCGACGGGAATGTGCGTTGTCGCGACATCCGGTCGATCGAACCAGCGACGCATCTCCCCCATCTGCTTCACTAGTTCGCTGTCCGGGTCGCGCGCCACCAGAGCCTCGTAGATGGCTTGCACCCGTGGAGCGTTGAAGACCTGGTCGTAGTAGGTCTTCTGGATCTGCCATGCCGGCCCGGCCGAGGGGTAGCGCATCGGATCGGCCGCCGCGTCCCGAGCGAAGATCGAGATCTCGTGGGTTCGGATGTGGTCGGGATGCGGGTATCCGCCATTCTCGTCGTACGTGATCATCACCTGCGGCCGAAGCTCGCGGATGACGCGCACGAGCGGTTCGGCCGAGATTTCGAGCGGTATTGAGGCAAACGAGTTAATAGGTTCTGGCTCGCCGTCTTCTGGCCAGCCGGAGTCGGCGTAACCGAGCCAGCGCTGCTGAATGTCCATGACCGCGGCAGCGTTCGCCATCTCTACCCGCCGCAGCCCTGGAAGATCACGCGCCGCCCGAACAACAGCCCAGGGAGCGAGCTGCTCGTTGAGAACCCTGCCCTCTTCGCCGCCCGTGCAGCTGACGACGGTGACCTCGGCGCCACGACTGCGGTAGTGGGCCAGCGTTCCGGCGCCCTTGCTCGACTCATCGTCGGGATGCGCGTGAACAGCCAGCAGACGCAGTGTCACCAAACTCCTAGGAAATAGCCAATAGCCTGTAGATCTCAAGACTAACCGCAGGAGTCGGACGTGTCGGCAAGCGACCTAAACGAGCGCTATGGGCGAACCGCCAACCGCCGACGCCGCAACCTGATTTTCGCCGTCGCCTTTGGTGGCGCCATAGTGGTTGTGTTCGCGGCCTGGGCAATCTGGGTGGGCCTGTTTCAGCCAACTGCTTCAATCGAGTTCGACTCCACCGGGCAATCGCGGGTCGCATCCAACCAGTTGCGGGTCACCTGGCAGTTGTCGGTCGATCCTGGAAAGCGGACCGCTTGCGCGATTCAGGCGCTCGACAAGAACTTCGGCGTCGTCGGCTGGAAGATCGTTTCTCTGCCGGCCTCAACTATCCGATCCCGCGCCCTCGCGACCGTCGTACGAACCGCACAACCCGCCGTTTACGGCAATGTGTACCAGTGCTGGAGCCCCGCAGGTTGATTCGGTCGCTCCGGCGGACCTAAGCTGGCATATTCCTTCGAGACCGGTCAGCACTGGCCGGTCTCATTCTTTGCATCATCCCGGCTTACGGATATCGGCCATAGGAGAAACATGTCAGACACCAGCGTTACCTGGCTTACCCAGGATGCGTTCGATCGCCTGACGGGTGAGCTGGAGCAGCTCAGCGTCGAGGGACGCACCGAAATCGCGAAGAAGATTGAGTCGGCGCGTGAAGAGGGCGACCTCAAGGAAAACGGCGGCTACCACGCCGCGAAAGAAGAGCAGGGCAAGATCGAGGCGCGCATCCGCGTTCTCACCCAGCTGCTGCGCACCGCCACTGTGGGAGATGCCCCGGAGAGCCACGGCGTGGTCGAGCCCGGCACCGTCGTCACCGCGCTGATCCAGGGCGACAAGTCGACGTTCCTCGTCGGTAACCGGGAGATGGCGGCGGGCAGCGACCTCGATGTCTACAGCGAGGCGAGTCCGCTGGGCACAGCCATCATGGGGCTGAAGATCGGCGATACCAAGACCTACACAGCCCCGAACGGCAAGGCGATCTCGGTCGAGATC
>JADGOT010000074.1 GCA_017882805.1 Glaciihabitans sp.
CGTGAGGCGCGCGCCGGACCGCGTGCATCACCGGCCCGCAACACGCGGGCAAAGTGCCGTCGAGAGGACTCGAACCTCCACTACGTGGCTTCTGAAACCACAGACTCTTCCATTGGTCTACGACGGCATTTCTACAAACCTGTGAGTGCCGCCGAGAGGGGTCGAACCTCCACTACATGGCATCTCGGACCATTGACTCTTCCAGTTGGTCTACGGCGGCATACGGACAAACACACGAGTGCCGCCGAGAGGATTTGAACCTCCACTACATGGTTTTTGAAACCACTGACTCTTCCGTTGGTCTACGGCGGCATGACGTTCGTGGGAGCGCTGGGACTTGCACCCAGTTGTCCTGAATGGCGACTGCTTTACAGGCAATCCCGGTGACTCTACCGTCAACGCTCCCGTGGGGTGATCGACGGGACTCGCACCCGCTTCTTCGAGGGCCACATCCTCGAGCCTCGACTACTTCGGCCTCGATCACAGTCCGCCCTGGGGGAGTCGCACCTCCATCTGTCGGTTATCGGCCGACGGCTCTGCTGTTGAGCTAAGGGCAGCGGGTCACATCGTGGTCGGGGGGAAGGGATTTGAACCCGTTGACCTCTCGCTCCCGAAGCGAGCGCTCTGCCAGGCTGAGCTAACCCCCGTTGAAAAAATGCCGTGCCAAATGGCTGGGGCTTCACCCAGCGACTCTCGTAGTCACACGGACTTGGCACACCGCCAGCGAATCGAACGCTGCTGCCCGGATTTGGAAACCAGACCCGTCCCAGACGGCGATGTAAAAGCGGACAAGATGTTGTGATGCGGCTTTGCGAGGTTCGAAGTCGATAACGCATCACAGCGGCCCGCATAGTGCTACCGAGAGGATTCGAACCTCAGCCAACGAGCTTCGCAGTCTCGTGTCCCGTCCTTGGACCGGTAGCGTGAACAGATGATCGGACTCGAACCGACGACCGGCTGATTACGGTAACCATCGAGCTACGGCCCGACGAGCGGGCGAGGAACCGCACGACGGTGATTCTGCTGCTCTACCCACTGAGCTACATCTGTTCGTCTAGGTGACTGGAATCGCACCAGCGGCCCCGTGATCCCAAATCACGCGCTCTGCTCCTGAGCTACACCTAGAAATTCGCCGCAGTGGAGGGACTCGAACCCATCGTTCGTTCGCGCCTAACGAACGGACTGATCGCGGGTCCGCCGCGTTCAGTCATCGCTTCACCTGAAGCACTGCGGTCGCAGCCGATGGAATCGAACCATCACGCGCACGAGAATGAGTCGCGGCGGTGCCCTGCACTGACTGCGAAGTCCTCGACAACCTGCGGTCCGTAGCGTCCGTGATGGGAGTTGAACCCATGTCACCGGTTGGAAAGACCGGAGTACTTGCCCCTGTACGACACGGACAGCTCGCGCTTGATCGGTAGGTATCCGTGACGGGAATCGCACCCGTGTTGCCGGTTAGAGAGACCGGAGTATTGGCTGCTATACGACACGGACAGCACGCTTCTGGCGGGATCGGTTGGGTTCGAACCAACGGCCATCCGGTTAACAACCGGCCGCTCAACCAGCTGAGCTTCGATCCCAGATACCGGTGTGTTGCCACACCGGCAGCTGTCGCGGGGCCGCGCCTTCGTACACTGCGTAGTTGCCTACGCGCGCGCGAAGTCGGCGATGACCGGTGGAGTCGACGTGTCGAAGCCGACAACGTCGAGCATACCGGCGTCACTCGGGTCAGCAACGCTGAAGCCCGTTGACGTCATTCCGACCACGACAAGCTTGGCCGGAATTCCCCGTGCGTTTCGGTAGTCCCGCAGAGCCTGAGCCGGGTGCACGCTTCCCGCCCAGGTCTCGTTGTCGGTGTAGACCACGAAGGTGTCCACATCGATGCGGTTCTCCTTTGCCCAGATCATCGGCAGGGCGCAATCCGTCCCGCCCATCGGCAGCTTCGCGACCTCCGCGACCGCATCGTCCAGCCGCTGACGCGGCGAGATCGACACGGCCGAGATGCCCGCCACGCCCCCGCCCCACTTACCGCCGTAGCCTCCCGCCGCCGCGGTGAACGCGACGAACGCGTGGTCGCGCTCGGTCGCGGCCGTCACGAGTGCCATCGCAGCACTCGCGACCCGCGGCGTCAGGCCGGGCACGCCCGCGACCTCGCCACTCGCCATCGAGCCCGACACGTCGAGCGCGAGCAGCAGGCGCTTGCCCGCCGGCTCGACGGCTCCGAAGCACGCGTAGAACGCGGCGTCGAGCGCATCGAGCACCTTGGCGACCGGCACCCAGGTGCCCTGCCCCCGCGCGCCGCGTCCCGACTTGTAGGTCGCGAGCGCGGACAGCACGGCGATCGGATGAACCCGGGCCTTCACGAGCCGTTCGCGATCCGCGAGCCGCGACACGACGAGCTCGAGTGCCTCGGAGCCCATCGCAAAGAGGCCGACGCGGGTCATCGTCGCGAGGTTACGGATCATCGCGGTCATCGGCATCGCGGGCAGCAGCGCATCCCAGATCTCCGGTTGCTTCAGCCACTCGGTCGCCACGCACTCGCGCGGTACCCGCTTGTCGCGGATGAGCTTCGCCGCCGTCGCGAGGTCGTCGGTCTTGCGCAGCTCCTCCATCGCGACGATCAGCGCCAGGGACGGATCCTCCGCCGCACCCTCCGCGAGCTCGCCCTTCACCGCCCACGCGAACAGCCGATCGTGCGAGGGCGACGCCGCGCGCGGATGCGCGAGGCGCAGCAGATCGCGGTTCGACCAGCCGTCACGCGACTGGTACTTGGCGAGCTGGAGCGCGAGGTCGTCGGCGCGCTTGCCGTTGAACCACGCACCGACCGCCTTGCGCATGCCGCGACCCCAACCACCGAAACCCTGCGCGAACTCCGCGAAGTGCATCAAGTGGGTGCCGATGCGACAGACCTGGGGTAGCGCCGCGTAGGCCGCGCGCCGGGTGACTTCGTCACCGAGCTTGGCGGCCATCGCGAGTGAAAAGATCGCCGGATCGTTCTTGGGCGCGCGTCCCGTGGTGCTGATATCAACGATCCGGTCGATGGTACGAATTCCGTCGGCGGCGAGGCACCGCGCGACGACCTCTGCGTTCTCGATCGTGAGCTCGCGCTCTCCGGCGTAGAACGTGCCGCCCTCGCTGCCGAGGACGAGAAAGCGATCCAGACGACCCCAGTCGTCGAGAGGCCACGCGTAGCCACCTGCCGAGTTCGGCGTTTGACCCGAGCCCGGGATCGGCTCGCGCTGCGGCGTGATCTTGGTCGAGAAAAACTTGGTGTACTTGAACATGACGTCCTCCGGCCCACGCGAGGTGGACAGCTGGTGATTCGATCCGCCGGGTGGCGAATGGCCGGGTGGCCGGCCGCCGGGTGGCGGCTCGAGCCCGCTCGCGCACGGAGCATCCGCGCGAGAACGAGCAGAGATCTTGGGCAAGAGTGATCGGCGCGCAGAGTCTTGCCTTCAAAACCGCACGGCCTTCGGCCCAAACCAAAATTTCAGAGCCTCCCGTCGGAATCGAACCGACGACCTACTGCTTACGAAGCAGCCGCTACTTCCTGCTGAGCTAGAGAGGCAAACGATCGAGCGGGAGGTGGGAGTTGAACCCTACGACTCCGGTGTGGCGCACCGGTGTGTCACCGCAACACTTCTCCCGCTTGGCGGTCCCGCAGGCAGACCTGGTTGTCTCGAATCACCGTGGGCGCCAGGTGGCTGCGTCCGGTGGCTCGCACGTGGGTCGGGTGGGAATCGAACCCACGTCGTACGGATTAAGAATCCGGTGCATCGCCGCTTTGCTACCAACCCGGCAGCGTCGTCGTCCCACCCTCTGGAATCGAACCAGAACCTCTCGGGCTTCAGCCAAGCGCGCAGACCAACTACGCAAGAGTGGGAAGTTGGCTGCGCGTTCGAGACGACCGAACGCGCAGCCAGTCTTGTGGGTGCCTGCCAGGCACCCTCATCGTCATCGCTCTTCGGTTGTCAGAGATCACCGCCCTGCACGGCGCGCACAGCGCGCACCTCGGGCCTTGCGCGCTCGCGGCACTCCGCGGGCGCACTCTTCGCGTCTCGTGATCTTGAGTTTCGAGCTCTAGGTCACGAGTCGCAGAATCCTAATTTGGTCGCTCAGATGCAGAAAGGGCCGCTCGGTTTCCCGGGCGGCCCTTCAACGCATGACACCTAGAATCGTGTCATTCGAGAGAGGGCCCCCAGGGATCGCTACCGATCGCCAAGGTCGTGGCCGGACGGAATCCCGTCACCGCTTCGGAACCGAGGTACGACGGCCGACACCACATGGTGACGACGGGTCGGAGCGAATCATGTAGGCGGGCTTGCTTCACGGCGTGCTCACGAACCAGTCGACAGAGACGAGCTGGTTGATGATGAACAGATAACCTCGTCGGGCACCGCTGTCAAAGCTTTTCTCGACGAGATTTATAATCTCGCGTCATCACGCTGGATCCGTCAGAGCGGACGATCCGCAAGCTCCACGAACGTCACCGGAGCCGCGGCCATCGCGAGCTCGACCCGCCGACGCCGTCCGAGCAGCTCGCCTCCGGCCTCGATGGCGACCTCGGCATCGAGTGCCAGCTCCACGCGATCGCACAGGAAATCGCGGACGTGATCCGAGAAGTACTCGCCGCGAAACGCCGCTGGTGCGCTGCGCATGATCTCGAATAGTCCCGCATCGCCACAGCGCAACTGAAAGCGACCTTGGCGCATGTTGGTGAATGCGAACATCTTCAGTCCGAATCCGAAGTACGGAATCGTCGCGCCGGCCACGAGGGTGCACTCGCCCGACCACAATGTCGCTCCGGCGGCGACCTCGCGACCGGTCGGCCCCGTGCGCGCCATCTCGATCGCGGGTGCGCCGAGGTTGGTGACGACGACGTTCGCCCGCGCGCGGAGCGCGAACCGTGGCATCGATCGCAGGGCGACCGACAATGCATAGCGCGTCGCGCCGCCGACGAAGCGCCGCGCGCCGGGGACCAGATCCACGACGCGACCGACAGCCTCCTGATCCTCGAGTAACTGC
>JADGOT010000075.1 GCA_017882805.1 Glaciihabitans sp.
CCCCCGCAACGCGCGTGATCGCGTTGGTGATCGTGCGCGTCACATCCCACGGCTCGGTGTCGCCGAAAGCCCACTCGCGGGTTGCCCCCGATCGCTCGCCCGCCGCGCCAGCCTGTCGAAGATCACGGTTGCCCTGGCGACCGGACATCCGGTTCGCGACGTCCCGCAACAGTGCCTTACCAAGCTGCCGCATGGCTTTGGGCGTGAGCTTCAGCGTGCCGTCGGAGCCGCGCTTGAGCGTGCCCGAGTCACGCAGCGCCCGCTCGAGCTGCTGAAGGGTGCGAGCGTCCACCGCCGCCTCATCACCGAGTTGGCGCGACAGCTTGTCGAGATCGAGGTCGTCGAGGTTTGACCCGCGGTACGACTGCGAGAGTTGTTCGGCCAGGTCGTCGAGATCGGCGAGATCCTGGAACACCCCCGTGCCATCGCCCAGGCCGAGGCCTTCGTCGCCCTCCATGTCTTCCGAGCCACCCCAGTTCTCGCCCGGCCGCAGAGACCGCAGGTTGCCGTCGAGCTGAGACAGGGCCTCCATGAGTTCGGGTGAACCGAACGCCTGCTGGGCGAGCGCATCCAGTTCGTTCCGCTGTTCCTGGGTCATCGAATTTCGCATCCGCTGGGCAGCCGCGGCGCGCTGGGCCAACGAGTCCAGAAGTTCGTCAACGTTCTGGGGATTCTCGGGAAAGTACTCGCCGTGCTTCCTCATGAAATCGTCGAACTGCTCTTGGGTATCCTCGCCTCGGCGGTGTGTGTCGAGCAGCTCGTTGAGGTCGCCGAGCATCTCGTTGATGGCGGCGCGATCCTCGTCCGTCGCATTCTCGAGAGCCTGCTTCATGCCGGCGAAGCGCTGGTCGAGCATCTCGCGGCCGAGAAGGTCCTTGATCTTCTCGTAGTCCGCTTTGGCTTCGGCGCTCTGCCACTTGTATTCGCTTAGCTCGCTGACGGCTGCGGCCGGGGATGGCGAGAGGTTGTCAAGCTGCATCTGGGCGAGCATTCGATCGCCGTCCTCCAGCTCGGTGTCGCGGGCAAGCTGTTTGCGTTCGGCGAGCACGGCCTTTTCGAGGAGCTCCCGGATCTCCTGCAGCGTTCCATCCAGGTTGTGTTTCTGGGTCAACTCGCGCCGTCTGTCGGCGACTCGGCGCGCCAGTTCGTCGAGTCCCGCGCGGTCGCGTCCACCACGACGCAAGAACTCCCGCATTGCGCGCTCGGGTGAGTATCCGGCCATGACCTCCTCACCGATGGCGTCAAGCGCCTCTGACAGGTCGACGGGTGGCGCGAGCGGATCCGGACCGCCCGCGTACTTGCCGTACCGGGAAGCCCTGGTGAGCCGACGGTTGGTTCTAGCCATAGATGGTCTCGCCGCCGCCGGTCTCCTTGCTGATCTTGCGCATCAGGTAGAGGCCCTCGAGCGCCAACTCGATCGCACCGGCGCGCTGCCCATCGGTGGTCGCGCCGAGCCGCTCACAAATGTCGTCGTAGAGCTCGGATTCGCCGAGTGCGGGCAGCCCGGATAGGAAGTCGCGCGCGGTCACCTGCTCGCCGGTCGTGACCATCACGCCGCTCTCGATGGCATCCACCAGAACGCCGAAGTCGAGTCCGGCGAAGTGCGCGCGAACGGTTTCCGCAGTCGCGGTGCGCAACAGGTGGTCGAGGATCTCGTCCTCGCGACCCTCCTCGCCGGACTCGAACTCGATCTTGCCGCCAAGCACATCGACGGCAGTCTCGAGGTCGACGGGGCGAGCGACCGCCTCATCCTCACCCTGCCGACTGGCGCGGTGGATGGCCGCAGCAGCGATAGTTTCCGCGCCCGCGATGGCGAAGCGCGCGCTCACACCGCTGCGCTGGTCCACCGCGCTGGACTCCCGAAGTGCCCGCGTGTATCGAGCGAGGATCTCGACCAGGTAGTCGGGAACGTCGGCGACCAGCTCGGCCTCCTGCCGAATGATGGCGATCTCATCCGCGAGTTCGGTCGGGTAATGGGTGCGAATCTCGGCGCCGAAGCGGTCCTTGAGTGGCGTGATGATGCGCCCGCGGTTTGTGTAGTCCTCGGGGTTGGCGCTGGCCATCACCAGAACGTCGAGCGGAAGGCGCAGGACGTAGCCGCGAATCTGGATGTCGCGCTCCTCCATCACATTGAGCATGGCGACCTGGATGCGCTCGGCGAGGTCGGGGAGTTCGTTGATGGCAACGATTCCGCGGTGGCTGCGCGGGATGAGTCCAAAGTGGATCGTCTCCGGGTCGCCAAGACTGCGGCCTTCGGCGACCTTCATCGGGTCCACGTCCCCGATCAGGTCGGCCACGCTGGTGTCCGGAGTCGCGAGCTTCTCGGCGTAGCGCTCGTCGCGGCGGCGCCAGGCAACGGGGAGGTCGTCACCGAGCTCGGCTGCGCGCCTGATGCTCGCCGCGATGATCGGTTCGTAAGGGTGCTCGCCCAGCTCGGAACCATCGATGACGGGCGACCATTCATCCAGAAGTCCGACGATGGTGCGCAGCAGGCGGGTCTTGCCCTGGCCGCGCTCACCCAGCAGAACGATGTCGTGCCCGGCAATCAGTGCGCGTTCGAGCTGCGGGATAACCGTCGACTCGAAACCGTGGAGCCCCGGCCACGGATCGCGTCCCTCGCGGAGCGCGGCGAGCAGATTCTCGCGGATTTCTTCGCGCAGAGTCTTCTGCACATGCCCCGATTTCCGGAGCTCACCGACAGTTGCAATCGTTGGACGAGTCACCCCGATAACGCTACGCCGCACCTACCGGACACGCTCGACTGTGCACGAAACGCAACCAGCCGTAGTGCCGGGCTCGAAATGCGCGATGCCCCGAGCGAAAACATATCGCTCGGGGCATCCGGTGCAGTGGACCTAAGGCGACAGTGTTCGAACTTGACCCCGACGCTTGCTCGACTCTTCTCACAAAATCTTAGTTGACCAGCATTTTCTACTTGCCTGGTAGGCGCCTTGGGGCAAGTTCGAACCGTATCCTAGTGTTCTGCAGTGAGGCGAGTCAGGTCCAGGTCCAGCTGGCGAGTACTGATTCGGCGAGGGCTTCGCGGTCTGCCTGCGACTCGGCTTCGTTGAAGTCGAATGTGATGGTCCAGGCGGTCCCGTCTGGTGTCACGAGGTACTGCTCTGTCCGCCTGGTGGTGCCTTCGTGGGTTGACAGAGAGGAGATGTGCACGCTCTCCTCTCCAGCGATCTCGACACGTGGCCTCACCTGTATAGCCGTGGCCCGGACAACCTGCTCGAGGTATGCAACTCCGTTTTGCTCCTCCTCGTCGAAAGTGTCAGTGTTCGCGTCCGCGCCGAGCACGTTAATGGTGTCGTAAAGCCTTTCGCGTCGGGATTGGCGGAGATGGCGTACGAGTCTGCTTGCTGTGCCCTCTTGGGGAGTGTCCAGCCCGCGGGGGCGTGAAAGGTGTACCCGGTACCTGCGATCAGGACGCCCGTCGTCGGTGCGACGGAGAGGGCTGCCGTCGAACGATGCATCCAACTCGTGTCCCCCGCCGGCAGCGCCGCTACTGCACCAATGAGCCGTCTCATCCTCGCGTGCGCATCCGGACCGGGCGCACGGCGTGCCTTGCTCACTTTTTGGGGATGTAGACGCCCGGGTCGCCCTTGACGACGTTATTGTCGTCGAGCTCGAACTGGCTAGCCCAAAGGTCGAAGGGCTTCTTGCCACCAGACGCAGTAAACGGATGGGCGGTGTGGGGTGTAACGCCCAACGCGTAGAGCCCGACATTTTTCGGGTCGTTAGCGTTGACCGTGAGATCGGCGAAGTACAGGTCGAACTTCTTCCCGTTTGCCGACACTTCGTAGTTGGCGTACACCTCCTCGGTATATCCGTGCTCATTCACCTCGGCGGCCCCGGGTGCGCCACCCTCGATTTTCCAGGTGACGTGGCCCGATGGAAAGGCGGACAAGAAATACGTCAACCCGCCATCCAAATCGATGGCCTTCTCACGCGCACGCGCCGAAAACAGCGCCTTCAGCGCGGCCGCGTCATGATTCTTCGCCGCATCCGCGATGTGCTGCATCTGAGTGTCGGCCTGCTGCTGCTCGTTACCACTCGATCCGGGAGGCAAGAGCGCACACGAAGAGAGAAGTGCAACACACGCCAGACCCACCCCGAGACCAAGAACTCGTCTCATCATCACTTCGACCTCCTCCTCAAACAATAGGGTCGCCGCATCCTATAGACGCGGGGGTTAGCCCCTCAATCGAGCGCGGGAGAAGTAGCGAAACGCGGGCAGTGTAAGTGAAGGGCGCTCGACCGCATTCCGATCGAGCGCCCTCATGCAGTGGACCCTAGGAGATTCGAACTCCTGACCTCCTCGATGCGAACGAGGCGCGCTACCAACTGCGCCAAGGGCCCGTTTACTGCGTTGCTACGTTATCAGGCTGGAGAGATTGGCAACGAATCAGGGTCTCGATACGACCTTCGGCCTACTCGACCACCGGTTGCCCGAGGGGGCTAGGCGGAGCGACGGCGCCGGAGGGCCTCGTCGAGGTCAGGGCCGGTGACATCCGACTTGCTGACGATGCCCATTGACGCGAAGGCGGATGCCGCAGCAGCCGGACGCTCGGGTTTGGTGATCGGCGAGACCTCGGGCGACTCCTGCGCCTCGCGCAGCGCGCGGTCGGATTCGAGGGCTGCCGCACGCAGAGCCTCGAGCGGGTCGGCCGTCGACTCGAG
>JADGOT010000076.1 GCA_017882805.1 Glaciihabitans sp.
AGGTCATGCAATTCGTGACCGCGAAGGTAGCGCCGCACGAGAAGGTGCGCCGGGTCGAGTTCATCGAGGTCATCCCGAAGTCAACGGCCGGCAAGATCCTGCGCAAGGACCTACGCGCAAAGGAAGCGGCCCACTAGGGCCCCGGACCCAGTAAGCCTCAGGCCTCGCGGGTGATCTCGACGGTCACGAAGAGGGACGAGCTGTACGGCCCGGCGTAGACCCCGCGCAGCGGGGCAACGTCGTTGTAGTCGCGGCCGTGACCAACGGTGACATGGCGGTCGCCGATGTCGATGAGGTTGGTCGGATCGAAGCCGCGCCAGCTTCCGCAGAACCACTCGACCCACGCGTGCGATTCACCCGCCACCGTTTCCCCGATTGCGGCATCCGGCTTCGGATGCAGGTAGCCCGACACATAACGCGCGGGAATGCCGACCGACCGAAGTGCGCCGAGCGCAAGATGAGCGATGTCCTGGCAGACTCCCCGGCGGCCCGCCCACGCCTCGGCGGCCGTCGTGTGGACTCCGGTCACCCCCTGCATGTACTCCACCGATTCGCCGATCATGGTGCAGATCGCGAGCGCTGCTTCGCACGGATTGTCTGACTTGTTCAGGAGGTCTGACGCACGCTTCGCAACCTCGGCCGGCGGCTCGGTGCGCCGGGTCTGTCTGAGTTGCTCGACGTACTCGGTCGCTGCGGACGCCGCATCCGCGAGGTCCTCCCAGTTCAGGCGATGCTCCGGATGTTCGCGCGGCCGTACTTCCACGAGGCTCGTAGCGGTAAGCGCGAGCTCCTTGTGGGGCGTCAGGATCTCGAACGACGAGACTCTCGTTCCCCAGTAGTCAACGTAGGAGTGCTGGCTCGAGATCGGCAGGATGTCGAGGTTGGAGAACAGCACCAGCTGGCCATCCATCGAGGCGGGCAGCATGCGCGCCTCGTTGTAGGACGCAGTGACGTCACCCTTGTAGTGGAAGCCCGTCATGTGCTTGATGCGCAGACGGTTCACGAATTCTCCCGCACCCAGTTCGGCGCAGCGTTGGTCGGGAAGTAGCGCTGGCGAATTGCCTCTGAGGCAGCGCTGGTCGCGAGTTGAACGTTGTCCATGTGACGGGTGAGATCCTCGAGAATCTCGGCGATCGGCCGGAACTCGAGCTCACTGCGAATCTGCCCGAGCAGACGAAGTGCCTGGTCGCTGACCCCGACTCGATCGGTACGGGGCTCGATGTCCCGCATGCACTGCTCTGCGCGGGTCACGGAGAAGAGAATACTCCGCGGGAAGAGCCGATCGAGCAACAGGAACTCCGCCGCGTTTCGCGCGCTGGGAACCCCGCGATAGGTGCGCAGGTAGGCCTCGTACGCGCCGACGCTGCGCAGAATGGTCGTCCAGGATGGTCCACTGGCTTCGGTCAGGGATCGGGTCGCGAGTAGACGCGCGGTCATGTCCGCGCGTTCAATGCTGCGACCGAGCGTGAAGAACAGCCACGCCTCATCCCGGCTGGTCGCCGATTCGATGATTCCCACCGCGAGCGCCGATCGCTCGCGTACCCAGCCGAAGAACTCGTGCACCTTGTCGCTCGACACCTTGCGTGGCATGCGCGCACGAGTTGTGTTGAGCACTTCCCAGAGCTCGGTCGAGATGACCTCACGAGCACGTCGTGCATTTTCGCGGGCAGCGTTCAGTGAGTAAGCAATGGACGCGGGCTGAGTGCGATCGACCGCGAGAATCGTGAGCACGTCTGCCCGGGTGAGCGGCGCCTCCTCGGGCGGCATTTCGGCACCCATCACGCTGAGCAGCGAGCGACAGGCGACGTCCTCTTCGATCCACGGATCTTCGAGAAGCAGTTGTAGGTGAACGTCGAGAATTCGCGCCGTACCGTCGGAGCGCTCGATGTAACGCCCGATCCAGAACAGACTCTCAGCAATTCGCGAAAGCATCAGCGATCACCCCCCTGTTGCTGTTGCTGTTGCTGCTCCTGGTCGTTGCGCGGGGAGTCGAGCGGGGAATGATCCTGAATGTGATCGCCCGCGATGATGGAGATCGAACTCGTCACCGCCGCCTGGTCCGCGACCAGGCCCTGAATGTTGTGACGGGTGGTCTGCAACGGATCCTGGCCGACGACCCAGGTGTCCTTAGAACCGCCGCCCTGCGAGCTGTTAACGACGAGCTCACCCTCGGGCAGCGCAACACGGGTCAGCCCTCCCGGCAGCACCCAGACATCCGTACCGTCATTGACGGCGAACGGCCGCAGGTCGGCGTGGCGGGGACGCATCCCGTCCTCGACGAGCGTCGGGATGGTGGACAGTTGCACCACCGGCTGGGCGATCCACCCGCGCGGGTCGGCGATCAGTCGAGCGCGGAGTGCTTCGAGCTCCTTCTTAGAGGCCGCAGGCCCTACTACGAGACCCTTGCCACCCGAGCCGTCCACGGGCTTCACGACTAGTTCGTCGAGCCGATCGAGAACCTCGGCGAGCGCGCCGGGCTCCTCGAGCCGCCAGGTATCGACGTTCGGGATGAGCGGATCTTCAGACAGGTAGTAGCGAATGAGGTCTGGCAGGTAGGTATAGACCAGCTTGTCGTCGGCGATGCCGTTGCCGACGGCGTTTGCAATGGTCACGTTTCCGAGTCGCGCGGCCAGAAGGAGCCCCGGGCTCCCGAGCATCGAGTCCGCGCGAAACTGCAGCGGATCGAGGAACTCGTCGTCCACGCGGCGATAGATCACGTCGACGCGAGTCGGGCCCGCTGTAGTACGCATCCAGACTCGCCCGCCGGAGCAGAACAGATCGCGCCCCTCGACGAGTTCGACGCCCATCAGGCGCGCAAGAAGGGTGTGCTCGTAGTACGCGGAGTTGAAGACCCCGGGCGTGAGTACGACGACCGTGGGATCCTCGACGCCATCCGGTGCGGATGCCTGCAGGGCCTGAAGCAGCTTGTTTGGGTAGTCGCCCACTGGACGCACCTTCATGCTGACGAAAAGTTCGGGCAGGGTTTGCGCCATGACCCGACGGTTGGAGATGACGTAGCTGACACCGCTCGGAACGCGAACGTTGTCTTCGAGCACTCGCCAGGTGCCGGCCTCATCGCGAATCAGGTCGATGCCGCTGACCTGGATGCGCACACCGTTCGCTCCGACGATGCCCGCTGCCTCCCGGTGAAAGTGACTCGACGACGTAATGAGGGCGGCCGGGATGACACCGTCCCGAACCGCGAGTTGCGCACCATAGATATCGGCGAGAAATCGCTCGAGAGCACGAACGCGCTGCGCGATGCCAGCCTCCACGCCCTTCCACTCGTCCTGAGCGATGACGCGCGGCACCGCATCGAGCGGAAACGGCCGCTCCTCACCCGCAAAGTCGAACGTCACACCCTGCGCGAGATAGCTGGCGCCGAGGGCGTCGGTTCGACCGCGAAGTTCTTCCTGTGTCATCTGAGCGAGGGCGGAGTAAATCTCCTTGTAGGACTTGCGCGCGACTTCGGGAGACTCGAACATCTCGTCAAACGCGGAAGCGACTTTCGACTTGCTGCGTGTGGCAATTGCGCCGTAGCCGTCGAACAGGTCACCCATATCCAGAGCCTAGCCTCGCGGTGTTGCGGCAATGTTTCTGACAGCGGTCGCCCGGATTTCGGCGGACCGTGTCACTGTACGACCGAGGTCACGGCGACAAACCCGCCAATTCCTGCAAGCACAGGCGCTCCCGCGCCGATTAGTGCGACCCACCACGCTGTGCGACGACGCGCCAGGAAGATGATCGCGAGGACGGTAGCCACGATCCAGACCGCGGCGGCGGCGAACAACAGAACGAAGGCGAGAGACGTCGCGCCTTCAACGTCTCCGGGGCTGTCTGCGCTGGTTAGCGCGAGAATGATGTCGAGAAACGCGACCGAGACCAGTGCCGTGAGCGCAATGACCAACAACAGTATGGACACCGTGAGGTCGGCCGCCCGGCGCCCGGGAGCCGGCGGCGAAACCCCTGTGGTCATGCCCCTACGGTAGCGGCGTAGGTACCGTGCTGTCTCGAATAACAAGCTCGGGTTGGAAGACGATTTGTACCGCCGCGCGTTCCCAGAACGAGTTGCTCTGCCAACTGACTGCCAATGCTTCGGGACTCGAAGTCATTGCGGGAACGCTCGAATCGTTGCGTGCGCTTGTAGCCAGCTCTTTCGAGCAGACGCGATATCGGCCGCGGTTTAGTAGTTGACGAAGCCCGCGTAGATCCAGAATGCCGCGATGCCACCGCCGATCTGCACCACGAGCATGCCGAGCGCGATCCACCACGCGCGACGACGACGCACCAGCCGCACGATGCACCATGCAACACCAGCCACAAACACAGCCCCAAGACAGAGCATCGTGATGAGAACCACCGTGATGCCAGCCCCGGCGTGGCACGGGGCTGGACAGTAGTCAGTGAACGCAAAGGCGAAGAAGTCGAGGATGCCGGAAACGACGAGGGCGACCAGATCGGCCACCAGCAAGACGATCGTGAGGACGAGATCCCAGATGACGCGCTGAGGATTGCGCTGGATCGCTGTGGTCATGGTCCAAAACTACCGGTCGGATCGTGACTTCCCTATTGTTATACAAACTGCTAAATTGTCTAACAATCCAAGTGCCAACGATGACCGGAAGAATGAATGTCGAACTCGACTAGTCACGCCGTTCTTCCCGTCGCCATCTACGACGAGTTGCGCAGCCGCATCCTGGCTCAGACGGATGCGCCAGGCACGACGTTCACCGAGTCAGCCATCGCATTGCGGTTCGGTGTCGCGCGACCCACCGCCAAGATGGCCATCGAGAGACTCGTCGCCGAGGGGCTCCTCCGGCGCGAGACCCACTCGGCCGCACGCATCCCCGAACTCAGTCGGGACGACATCATCGACCTCTTCGAGAACCGGGCGATCATCGAGGGCGCCGCGCTGGCTAAGCTCGCCAGCGGCGGAACGATTCCCGCAGAGGCGCTCGCCGCTCACCGGGCCCAGCAGGCCGGTGCGAACAGCGATGCGCCGTTCGCCGTGCTCGACATCGCGTTCCATCGCGCTCTCGTCACCGGGCAGTCCAGTACCCGCCTCATTCGCATGCACGCGCTGCTCATGGGAGAGATCGAGCTCTGCATCGGACAGGTGCAGGCCAATCACCTTCGTACTGCGACGGATGTCTCGCTCCAGCACCAGGGCATCCTCGACGCCGTGACAGCAGGCGACTCGGTGCTCGCCGAACGACTCACCCGGGAACACATCGACGAGTCGCGAAAGCGTCTCCTGGAACACGTGGATGGAGCACACCGATGACCATTCGCGTCGCAGTACCGGATGCCGCCATGCTGGGCCGACTCGCGTCGGCGGTCGGCGACGATGTCGAACTCGTAGTCTGGCGCCCCGGCGACCCTCCGCTCTCGGGAGTGACCGAC
The DNA here is from genome assembly GCA_017882805.1 of Glaciihabitans sp. Lineage (GTDB taxonomy): Bacteria > Actinomycetota > Actinomycetes > Actinomycetales > Microbacteriaceae > Galbitalea. The sequence goes on from JADGOT010000076.1 coordinate 5,404, forward strand.
CTGCTCGTCATGCCGTACACGGTGTCGTATGAGTCGCTTCGTGGCCTCGGTGGGCAAGTTCGTCACATCCAGAGCCAGTCGCTTGGATACGACGGTGCGGGCGAGTCGGTGCCCACCGGCGTGACCTTAAGCAACGCGGTCGGTGTTCACGAGGCGCCCACCGCCGAGATGGCGATGACCCTGATCCTTGCAAGCCAGCGCGGCTGGCCCGAGGTGGGGCGCAACCAGGATTCCCAGAAATGGGATCGTCCGATGTGGCCAGGCCTCATCGGACGACGAGTGCTGCTCATCGGTGTCGGTGGGATCGGGCAAGAGTTCGCGTTACGGATCGCGGGCTTCGGGGCCAAGCTCACGCGGGTCGCCAGAACCGCGCGGGACGATACCCACGGCATCGATGAGCTACCCGATTTGCTGCCGGACGCGGACATCGTGGTTCTCGCGATCCCGTTGAACGACGAGACGCGAGGGCTGGTGGATGACTCGTTCCTCAACCAGCTGCCCGCCGGCGCACTGGTCGTCAACGTTTCGCGAGGGCCGATCGTCGACACGGCTGCGCTCGTGTCGCACGTTCGCAGCGGTGCAGTTCGCTCGGCGCTCGATGTCGTCGATCCGGAGCCGCTCCCGGCCGGTCATCCACTCTGGTCCCTGCCCGGCTCGTTGCTCAGCCCGCACCTCGGCGGGGCCGTTCAGAGCATGAACACTCGCGTTGACCCACTCGTGCTCGAACAGATCGATCTCCTGCTTCGGGGCGGGCGCCCCAAGAACATCGTCATCGACTAAGGACCTGCCCCAATGAAGCGACACTTCCCCCGGCCGAGCGAGCTGCTCGAACTGATGAAATTCAAGAAGCCCGAGCTCAACAGTAAGAAGCGCCGTCTCGACGCAGCCCTCACGATCAACGATCTCCGCACCATCGCCAAGAAGCGCACTCCCAAGGCTGCCTTCGATTACACCGACGGCTCCGCAGACGACGAGATCTCGCTCGACCGCGCGCGACAGGCGTTTCTTGATATCGAGTTCAGTCCCTCCATCCTGCGCGGACTGCCGGATACCGTTGACACGTCCTGCCAAATCTTTGGCGGCCCCAGTGCCCTCCCCTTCGCCATTGCCCCAACCGGCTTCACTCGGCTCATGCAAAGCGAGGGCGAAATTGCGGGGGCAAGCGCTGCTGGGGCGGCGGGCATCCCGTTTACGCTTTCGACCCTCGGAACCACGTCGATCGAGAAGGTGAAGGAGGCGAATCCCGACGGGCGAAACTGGTTCCAGCTGTACGTGATGCGCGATCGCGAGATCTCGTACGACCTGACTCGGCGTGCTGCCGCCGCAGGCTTCGACACGCTGTTCTTCACGGTCGACACTCCCGTGGCTGGCGCTCGTCTCCGTGACAAGCGCAACGGATTCTCCATCCCGCCGCAGCTCACGCTCGGGACGATCGTGAACGCGATCCCGCGGCCGTGGTGGTGGTGGGACTTCCTCACAACACCCAAGCTCGAGTTCGCCTCGCTTCAGTCGACCGGGGGCACCGTCGGCGAACTGCTGAACGCGGCCATGGACCCCTCGATCTCCTTCGACGACCTCAAGGTCATCCGCGAACTCTTCCCCGGCAAGATCGTGATCAAGGGCGTGCAGAACGTCGCCGATTCCAAGAAGCTTGTTGATCTCGGAGTTGATGGCATCGTGCTCTCGAATCATGGCGGACGCCAGCTCGACCGTGCACCGATCCCATTCCACCTGCTGCCTGCGGTCGTGCGCGAGGTCGGCAAGCACACCGAAATAGCGATCGATACCGGCATCATGTCCGGCGCCGACATTGTGGCGTCGATCGCGCTCGGCGCGAAGTTCACGCTGGTTGGTCGTGCCTACCTGTACGGGCTCATGGCCGGCGGCCGCGAAGGCGTCGACCGGATGATCTACATCCTCCGCGACCAGATCGAGCGCACCATGAAGCTCCTCGGTGTATCGACGCTCGAGGAGTTGACGCCCGAGCACGTGACCCAGCTGCAGCGGCTTTTGCCGCGGGGCTAGAGCAACTTAGCGGGGGTATCGTGGTGGGTGCCCCCGCTAAGTTTTAGCTTTCCGCAACCGCGAGCCAGGCGTCGGCGATCATCCGGTGGCCGAGCTCGGTTGGATGCACTCCGTCGGCAGCGAGTGCTGCGGCGCCATGGTCTTCCGCCGCAGCGGCAAGCTGGGTCTGGAGTGGCACGAATCCCGCGCCGAACTCGGCGGCCAGTCGGGCGACGACCGCGCGCTTCTCGTCCAGATCCTCGTGCCAGTGCTCCTGCTCCTCGTTGACGGGGAGCACAAACGGCTCGACGAGGATGAGGGTGGACGCTCCACCGACGTCGGCGAGGCATGCCCGGTAGTTGGCCTCGAACGTCGCCGCACTCGTTGGGTCATTTTCGTCGTAGCGACGCCAAGTGTCATTGATGCCGACGTACACCGTGAGGATGTCCGGCTTCTGCTCGACGACGTCGATGTGCCACCGGTCGCGGAGGTCGATGGCCCGGTTGCCGCTGATGCCAACGTTGATGACGCGACGGTCGGGAAGGCTTTCGCCGATTATCCGCACGTAACCGTCGCCCAGAAAGTCGGGCGAATCATCCCTCCGCCCGCAGTCGGTCACGCTGTCGCCGATGAAGAGGACGGGTCCGGTCATGGCCACAAGCCTATTCGGCGACATCGATACTCCTTGGCTAGGAGTCGAGCGGGCCGAGGAGGTTGGTCGCGACCGTGTTGTGCACCGACTCGGTGTCGCTCGGGTGGTAGATGCCAGCGAGCACATCGCGCTGAAGTCGGGCCAATTCAGAACTGCTGCGATAGCCGCCACCACCCGCGACCCGCGCGGACTGGTCGACGACGTAGCGGGCGGTCTCCGTTGCGCGGTGCTTCACGCCCGTGAGTTTGCGGAACCAGGACGCCCCGTGATTCACGAGATTGTCGACGTCCGCAGCGAGAGTCTCGATCTGCGGCGAGAGCGCGTCGAGCGCAAGAGCAGCATCCGCGAGGCGCCAGCGCATGTCCGGGTCCTGCGAGTAGAGCTTGCCCTCGTTCTTGAGCGACGTTCGCCTGCCCACGGCCTCGACCCCAAGGTCGAGCGCCCGGTCGGCGATTCCCGAATACACGGATGCGATGAGCAACAGGAAATTCGAGAAGATCCCGAAGATGAACGGGTCCGGGCTCGGACCGACCGGCAGGATGCGGGCGATTCGTTCGGCAGGGACCACCGCGCTATCCAGAACGGTCGTGTGACTCTGTGTCGCGCGCATACCGAGCGTGTCCCAGTCGTCGAGCGACTTCCAGCCAGGGGATTCGCGAGTGAGAAAGCCGTGCACGAGCTTCGGGTTCTCGGGGTCGGTGTCATCCCGGCCAAAGATGCCGAGGCGGGTCCAGGCGGGCGCGAGCGAGGTGAAGATCTTGGTGCCCGTGAACGCATACGAGCCATCCGAACCCGGGACGGCCTTCGTGGTCGAATCGAACAACACGAGGTCATTGCCCGCCTCGCTGTTGCCGAAGGCGAACAGCTCACCGGCCGCGGCATCCTTCAGGATCCAGTCAAGCGAGGAGTCGCCGCGCTCGGACAGCACCCGCGCGACGCCCGTCCACACGAGGTGCATGTTGATGCCAAGGGCAGTCGCTGGAGCGTACGCGGCGAGCTGGCGCTGATCACGCGCAGTCTCCAACAACGAGCGCGGCGAGAGATAGCCCGCCTCTGCAAGCTCCGAAAGGTCGTCGGCGAAGAAGGCGTTGTCCCGGTCGTATCCCGCAGCCCGGGAACGAATCCGCTCGAGCAGGTCCTGCGTCAGTACGGTCACGCTCCTACGCTATTCCCTTTACCTTTTTCAGGAAGATGTGTGACTGCTGGGGTCAAAGTGCACTTCGGACTGATCACCCGTCACACGAGTAACGCCTCTTCCTGAAAAAGGTAGGGGCGAGCTAGCGCGCCATCTCCTCGGCGATCGCTCGCACGCCGAGCTCGACCTCGGCAAAGGTAGTGCTGAGGGGCGAGAGTCCGAGTCGCAGTCCGGATGGCCGACGGAAGTCGGGGATTACACCCCGCGCCCAGAGTCGCGGCATCAGGGCGGCGAATCGCGGATGATCGATCGTCACGTGCCCGCCGCGGAGGCTCGCCTCGCGGGGAGTCGCGAGCACAGCATCCGGCACGAGCTCGTCGGCCAGCTCGATCGCGAACGCCGTGAGGTCGACAGATTTTGCCCGCACCGCGTCGAGCCCGACGGTCTCGATCAGCGCGATCATGTCCTGCATGGCCAGCATGCCGAGAATCGGCGGAGTGCCGCTGAGGAAGCCCCGGATGCCGGGCGCAGGCGTGTACCCCTGACCCATCTCGAAGGGTGCGGCACTCCCGATCCAGCCCTGAATCGGCTGGCGCAGTTGCCCCTGGAGGTCCGCTCGCACGTAGCCGAAGGCGGGCGCACCGGGCCCACCGTTCAGGTACTTGTAGGTGCATCCGACCGCGAGGTCGACGCCCCACGCATCGAGCTCGATCGGGACCACACCAGCGGAATGGCACAGGTCAAGCATGATCAGTGCGCCCGCGTCGTGCGCAACCGCGGTGATCGCGGCGGCGTCCGTGAGATAGCCCGAGCGATACGCAATGTGACTGAGCACCACGACAGCCGTCCGCTGGGAGACCGCCGCGGCTACTGCATCCGCTGTCACTGCATCCGCGGCGTCGATCCACGAAATCTGCATGCCAAGTTCAGCCGCAATCCCCTCAACCACGTAGCGATCGGTCGGGAAGTTGTCGCGGTCCACAACGATCTCGGTGCGGCCGGGTCGCGCTGCCGCGGCAGCCCGAATGAGCTTGTAGAGCAGCACTGTCGTCGAGTCGCCGATCGTGGTCTGGCCCGCGGCTGCGCCGAGCACGACGCGTGCCAGGTCGTCTCCGATGCGAACCGGAAGGTCGAGCCAACTCTCGTCCCAGCCACGAATGAGACGGTCGCCCCACTGGGTTTCAACGAACGAAGCGATGCGATCCCGGGAGGCCGCGAGCGGTCGCCCGAGCGAATTGCCGTCGAGGTACGCGACCACG
>JADGOT010000077.1 GCA_017882805.1 Glaciihabitans sp.
AGCAGCGCTTCTGCACGCGGGGAGATATCGCCGTGCCAGTGGAGCACGAGTTCACGCACCTCGAGCCCGAACGCAGTCCCACCGGGCTCGCGCGTTAACAGAACGGTGCGCCCCTGAGACTCGAGCCACTCGGCCAGCAGTGCCGACTGGGTCGACTTGCCCGACCCGTCGCCACCCTCGATCGTGACAAAGAGACCGGCCACTCTAGGCCTTCTTGGCGGGGGCTCGCTTTGCCGCGGGACGCTTGGCTGGCGCCTTCGCTTTTGGCTTAGCCGGGCCCTTTGCCCGCTTGTCCGCGAGCAACTGAACCGCGCGCTCGAAGTCGATATCCTCGATGTCCTCGCCTCGCGGAATTGTGGCGTTGGTTGTGCCATCGGTCACATACGCACCGAACCGGCCATCCTTGATTCGGATCGGCTTTCCGCTCTCCGGATCCGCCTCGAACTCCTTCAACGCGCTCGACGCCGAGCGCCCGCCGTACTTGGGTTGTGCGTAAAGCTCGAGAGCTCCGGCGAGGTCAATGTCAAAGATGAGCTCTTCGCTGGGCAGCGAACGGGTGTCGGTGCCCTTCTTTAGGTACGCCCCGAACTTGCCGTTCTGAGAAAGGATGTCGACGCCGGTCTCTGGGTCGACCCCGACCACGCGCGGCAGATCGAGAAGGCGAAGGGCGGTCTCGATGTCGATGGTCGCGAGATCCATGCTCTTGAAGATCGATGCCGTGCGCTGCTTGACAACCGCGGGCTTCTTCGCGGCAGCCTTGCGCTTCGGCTTTTTCACTTCGCCGGTCTTGGGGTCGATTACCTCGACCTCGGCTGCGGCTGCGGCCTCCGCCGCGAGTGCGGCTGCCGCCGCAACCGCCGCCTCGTCCACCTCTGGCTCGGGGTCGGCCTCGGTGACGTAGGGACCATAGCGGCCATCCTTCGCCAGCACGAGCTTGCCGTTCGCCGGGTTTATCCCAATAACGCGGTCGGTGACCACGGGTGCGTCGATCAGTTCACGCGCCTTGACTGCCGTCAGTTCATCGGGAGCGAGATCGCTCGGGATGTTTACCCGACGAGGTGTGGTCGCATCCTCGGTTGGCACCTCGAGGTAGGGGCCATACTTGCCGATGCGCAGCGTGATGTCGTCGTCAATGCGCACCGAGTTGATTTCGCGGGCGTCAATCTCGCCGAGGTTATCGATGACAGTTCGCAGACCGCGCTGCTTCGCGTTGCCGAAGTAGAACCCCGTGAGCCACTCGACCCTGTCTTCTTCGCCGCCCGCGATGCGGTCAAGGTCGTCTTCCATGCTCGCGGTGAAGTCGTACTGCACCAGGTCCGCGAAGTACTCCTCGAGCAGGCGGACGACCGAGAAGGCGATCCAGTTGGGAACGAGTGCTGTTCCTCGTGGAGTCACGTAGCCGCGATCGATGATCGTCGAAATGATGGCGGCGTAGGTCGAAGGGCGTCCGATGCCGAGCTCCTCGAGCGTCTTCACGAGGCTGGCCTCGGTGTACCGCGGCGGCGCACTCGTCTCGTGACCCTTGGCCTCGAGTTCGACAAGGCGAAGAAGCTGGCCCTCCGTCAGTGGCGGAAGCTTGGCTTCCACCGCGTCAGTCGACTCGTTGCGCTCCTCGTCATGTCCTTCTTCATAGGCCGACATGAAGCCGCGGAAGGTAATGACAGTTCCGCTCGCGGTGAACTCGGCGAGCTGAATTGGTCCAGTCAGTGTTGTCGTCGCTAGCTCGCCATTCGCCCGAGCCGCCGCGATGGTCACGGTCGCCGTCGAACCCTTGGCGTCGGCCATCTGGGATGCGACGGTGCGCTTCCAGATCAGGTCGTAGAGTTTCCAGTCGTTGCCGCGCAGAGTCGACTGCAGTTCGCTTGGAGTGCGGAAGGTGTCGCCGGAGGGCCTAATTGCCTCATGGGCCTCCTGGGCACTCTTGTTCTTGCCCGAGTACAGGCGCGGTGAGTCCGGCACAGTCTCGGCACCATAGAGGTGAGCCGCCTGGGTGCGCGCGGCAGTGAGTGCCTGCTGCGACAGCGTGGGCGAGTCGGTACGCATATAGGTGATGTACCCATTTTCGTAAAGCGACTGGGCGACGCTCATCGTCTGCCGAGCGGAGAAGCGCAGCTTTCGCGCCGCCTCCTGTTGCAGGGTCGATGTCGTGAACGGCGCGGCCGGACGTCGCGTGTAGGGCTTCGACTCGACCGATGTCACGCTGATCGCGACGTCGGCGTCGCGAAGCGCGCTCGCGAGTACCTCAGCCGCTGTTTCGTCGAGGGGAATGGCATCCGATTTGAGTGCGCCCTTGTCGTCGAAGTCTCGACCGACCGCGACTCGCGTGCCATTGACCCGGACGAGTCGGGACTCGAACTCCTGGTTCTCCGAAGTTGTAGGAGCAAGCTGAGCGATCAGATCCCAGTAGCTTGCTGCAGTGAATGCGAGGCGCTCGCGCTCGCGGTCAACCACGAGTCGAGTCGCTGCGGACTGGACGCGACCAGCAGACAGGCCGGGACCAACCTTGCGCCAGAGCACCGGCGAGACCTCATACCCGTAAAGCCGGTCGAGGATGCGACGGGTCTCCTGAGCATCCACGAGCGCCGTGTCGAGCTCGCGGGTGTTGTTCTTGGCCTCCTGGATCGCATCCTTAGTGATCTCATGGAAGACCATGCGATGCACGGGAACCTTGGGCTTGAGCACTTGCAACAGGTGCCACGCGATGGCCTCGCCCTCGCGGTCCTCATCAGTTGCGAGGTAGAGCTCGTCTGCCCCGGCGAGCGCCTTCTTGAGGTCGGCGACCGTCTTCTTCTTCGCATCCGAGACAACGTAGTAGGGCTCGAAGTTGTTCTCGACGTCGACGGAAAATTTGCCCAGCGACCCCTTCTTCAGCTCGGGCGGAAGGTTTTTGGGCTCGATCAGGTCGCGGATGTGACCAACCGAAGCCTGAACCTCGTAGCCGTCCCCCAGGTACTGGGCGATCGTCTTCGCCTTTGCAGGCGACTCGACGATGACCAGCTTCTTCGTGCCTGGCACGTGACTCCTCTTAATAGATGCACTGATTCTGAGTGCGCTGTTCGAAACAGCGCTGAACTGACAGGTTGCTGTCCCCGTCAGCGACACCATACACACCACAACCCGTCTATCTCCTAATTGGTTACCACGACTGGCGGGCCCGCCGTTGCCTCGGATGCGAGGTGGAGGCCCAGAAAATCGGCGCTCGCTCGCACCGTAACGACGAGCCCGTCGACGCTGCAGCCGGCTATGCGGGCGTGGTTCGCAGTTGCCACGCTGGCTGCGACAGCGCATGGCGAACCGGGGTAGATGCCCGCCGCGACGTCCGCACCGGCGAGCGCCGCCGCGTCCGCCGCGGTTGCAACAGACTCGCGGATGCCGATCCCGACCAGTAGTGGCACACAAAGTGCGAGCGATGCGATCGTGGCACCGATGATGGCGATCGCGAGAAGCGATCCAGACCCGACGTCGCCGTCGAGGTCGACACCGACATCGCCCTCGGTGCGCTCACGACCGCGCGTCATTGAGCGCACACGCTGTGGCCGAGAGGCCGATTCCGGATAGCGCTCCGAGCGCAACGGTCACCCGTGCCTCCACGCAAATGCTTTCGCCGGATGGGTACGTGGAAAGCGTCGCGGCCGGGAAATCGGACCGGATGCGTGCCAGCGCGCCCGAATCTCCCCGACCCAGCATGCGCGCGGCTTCGAAGGCGGCGCCCTGGAGCCTCAGTTGTTGCCCGCCCAGCCCGATTGCTCCGATCGCGAATGCGAGAACCAGCACAACGGCAGGCAGAGCCGCCGCGAACTCCGCCGTGACGCTGCCGTGGGCGGAGTTAAAACGAGAGAGCATGCTGGATGAGATTGGTCAGCATCGCGCGCACGGCATCGCTGCGCAGGATGACCACCAGGAGACCCGCGAACCCGACAGCGGCAAGGGTGGCAATCGCGTACTCGGCCGTTGCCGATCCGGCGTCATCGAGCATGCGGGAGCGAAGGCGATCGGATGGGACTTGGCGTGACATGGTTCTCCAAAAGGCGCGTGGCACGACTCGTCGAGTTTCTCCGGCACCAGAGCTGTGCGTGAACACCGTCCGGCAAAGCTTTAGCGGAATTTCTCCTCGACGGCTGTGGGGAAGTGGAAAGTCGGCTCAGCGCGATAGAGACGTCTGGTCGAGAACGGCCAGTAATAGAGGAACGACACTCAGCACCATGAACGCCGGCAGGACGCACACCCCGAGCGGGATCATCAACCGCACCGAGAGTGTCTGGGCCGCGGACTGTGCCGACGCGAGCGCGTCGCGCCGTCGCTCGCGGGCCTCGCTGCGAAGAAGCTCCGCGGCCGGCACCCCGGCGCGAGCCGAGAGCTCGAGCGTGGCGTCGATGCCCGGATCGTCGGCAAACGCGTCGACCTCGAGTCGCGCCAGCGTCAGCGCGACACTCGCTCGCGCGTGCGCGAGCGAGCCTCCACCCGAGACCGCGATCGCGAGGAGGTCGAGCGCGAGCCCTGGAGTTATGTCGCGCGGTCGAGCGCGTGCAACGAGACGCCGATTCCAACGCCAGGCCAGAAGCATGAGGCCGGCGCCCAGCATTAGACACACCCATCCCGGTCCTGTCGAGAAAAGCGTGCGGAGGGTGTCGAACCCGAGAAGCACGCCGAACAGTATCCCGACTACGGGAAGAACAAGAACGAGTCGCGCGGTCGCCTGCGGCGCGGCGAGCGCAACCGCAATTTCGCGCTGGGCCTGCGAAAGTCCTCGCAGAGATTCGGCGAAGTCGCGGAGCGTGGATGCAAGCGGGGCTCCCGCATCGGTTGCCACCGCCCATGCGGCCGCGAGACCGCGCCAGGCATTTCGTTCGCCGGGCGGGGCGTGTTGGATGGACGCGGCCACTATCGCCTCGGCGATGGCCGCACCGCCGCCACTCTGGGTCGCGACCTGCTCTGCCAGCGCGCCCTCGCGCAGGTAACCCCAGGCGGCAGTCGGCGTGACTCCGGCACCGAGTAGGACGGCGAGCCTCTGGACGATTGCTGCAATGGCCACAAGGTTCGGCTCCCGATCCTTCACTCCGCCACCACGGTGAGCCGGTCGCGACGATCGAGCGCGAATGTTCCGACCTGCGAGAGTTGACGACCGACTGTCGTTCGCCTCACATGAAGAACGGTGCCGATCGCGCTCACGCTCTGGCGAGCGACGGCAGCCGCGGTCATCCCGGCCAAGGCACCCAGCGCTTCGAGTCGGGCCGGAAGATGCTCGAGCGAGTTGGCATGTAGCGTCCCGGCGCCACCGTCGTGACCGGTGTTGAGCGCCGCGAGAAGCTCGCGCAGCTCGGCACCGCGGCACTCGCCCAGTACCAGCCGGTCGGGTCGCATCCGGAGTGCCTCCCGCACCAACCGTTCGAGGCCGATGCCGCCGGCGCCCTCGAGATTGGGTTGACGGGCTTCGAGCGCCAGGTAGTGCGGGTGTCGCACCCGCAGCTCATACGTTTCCTCGATCGCTACGATGCGTTCACTGGCGGGCGCCGCGCTCAGGATGGCTGAGAGGAAGGTGGTTTTGCCCGCCCCGCTCGCGCCAGTGATGAGCAGGTTGGCGCGGTCGGCGATGAGCTCATCGACACGATCCCGACCGACCAGCGAAAAGAATCCGGCGTCCTCGAGTGTGTCCAGCGTCGCGTATTCGATTCGCGGCAGACGGATCGAGAGCAGTGTTCCGGTCGGAGAGATCGGAGGTAGAACGGCGTGCACCCGGATGCCGTCCTCGAGTCGAGCGTCGATGCAGGGCGACGCCTCGTCGATATGCCGATTTCCGAGCGCCAGCAGATGCACAGCAAGCGAGCGCAGTTCGGCCTCCGCCAGAACGACCGAGTCGACTCGCATGGCTCCGCTCCCCCGGTCGACCCACACCCCGTCCCGCCCGTTCACAAATACGTCGGTGACAGCAGGATCTGCAACAAGCTCAGCCAGCGGCCCGAACTCGCTCGGGTATCCGCCGGCCCGTCCCCGCCGCATCGGGGCAGGTCGCTCGGCCTCGCTGTCCCTCGGCCTCTGAGCTACAAACCGCCCGCTCCCCAACTCCACAATTCGAAGCTAAAAGAAGACGAATCCCGATTGCGCCGCACAAAGATAGTTGCGCACAAAAGCACCACCCGCCGAAGGTGAAGGAGCAAAGCGCCCGGCGGGCCGCGCCCGCCGAAGTTCCGAAATGACTCGCACCAACGCGATTGTGACGGAACGCACCTATAAACGAAGAGGGGCGGCGCCTATTGGGGGGAACAGGCGCCGCCACAGCAACGCCTGATTGGGGGGAATCGTACGGCGTTGCGCGTCAAATTCTCATTTGACTACGGATCAGTGTAACCCAAAGGAGGGCAACCTTAGCAATGAAAACACCCGTCTTCGGGGGACACTCCGAGGTTACCTTCAGTTCGTTCTAATTTTTCACGCGACGCGCGGTTTTTCTCAGGCGAACTCGAAGACGAACTCAATCTCCACGGGCGCATCGAGTGGCAGCACTGCCACCCCTACTGCGCTTCTCGCGTGCGCGCCCGCGTCACCAAATATCTCGCCGAGCAGCTCGGATGCGCCGTTGATTACGCCGGGCTGGCCGGAAAAGGAGGGGTCTGATGAGACGAACCCGACGACCTTGACGACCTTGACGATTCGGTCGAGCGAGCCGATCGCGCTCTGTGCTGCGGCCAAACCATTGAGTACGCAAATACGGGCGTATTGCTTGGCATCCTCCGCCGTCACTGCAGCCCCAACCTTGCCGGTCGCGGGAAGAACTCCCGCGGTGGTGGGCAGCTGCCCGGCCGTGAAGACCAGGTTGCCGGTAGTGATCGCGGGAACGTAGGCTCCCGCAGGCTTCGCGACCGCGGGGAGTTCCAGTCCAAGTGAGGCGAGACGTTCATCTACAGTGCCCATCAGGCATCCTCTTCTTTCTTGACGCGCTTGAGATAGGCAACGAGACCGCCCTCCGGACCCGCAACGACCTGCACGAGTTCCCAGCCCTCTGAGCCCCAGTTGTTGAGGATCGCGGCCGTATTGTGAACGATGAGCGGAGTCGTCATGTACTCCCAGATTGGCATTTGTCGGCTCTCGTTCAGGGTCGGTTTGCGACCATCGCGTACCCTATATCCTATGTCTGCCCCAAATACCCCGCGCGGCCCCATGCTCTCGGCCGTCCTCGGCATGGTCGCCTTTAGTGCGGTCGCAGCGGTTCTCGTAACCGCGAGCGTGACACCCATGATCGCCGTGTCGAGCGTCACCGCTCAAAGCGCCATCGGCATCTTCAATAACCTGCCGACCTACATCTCGATCGGCAAATTGCCCGGCCCGAACACCATTTATGCCAAGTCCGGCGGTAAAGATGTGCCGGTCGCGACCATCTTCGATGAGAATCGGCAGCAGGTGGGTTGGGACAAGATTTCAACCGCCGCGAAGAATGCTGCGGTCGACGGCGAGGATCGCCGGTTTTACAAGCACGGCGGGGTTGACCTCACCGGTATCATTCGTGCCGCCTTGTCCGGGCTTGGCGCGGGCGGCGGCAGCAAACAGGGTGCATCTACCATTTCGCAACAGCTCATCAAGAACCTGGCCGTTCAGGATGCCATTCAGGAGCCGACGCTCAAGTTGCAGAACAAGGGCATCCACGATGCGGAAGCCTTCACCCTCGACCGCAAGCTCAAAGAGGCGAAGCTCGCAATCTCGCTCGAGAAGAAGTACAGCAAGAAAGAAATCCTGCTGGCCTACCTCAACATCGCGCCGTTTGGTGGGACGACCTACGGCATCGAAGCCGCCGCGCAGCGCTACTACGGCACCTCCTCAGCAAAGCTCACGCCGGTTCAGTCCGCGACACTTCTCGCGATCGTCCAGAATCCGAACCAGCAGGCGCCGACCGGCAAGCATGGTTGGGCCGCGAACACTCCGCGACGCGACTACATTCTTCGCCAGATGCTCGCCGCTAAGCACATCACCCAGGCCCAGTACGACGCAGGCGTGAAGGTGGTTGAGAGCGCCAAGACGATCAAGAACATCCCACCGAACCAGGGTTGCACTGCAGCGATCGACAACGCCCAGTTCTGGTGCGCGTACATCAAGACGCTCTACCCGGGTCTCTCAGCATTCGGCAACAACGCCACGGAACGTGCCAAGAATTGGAAGAT
>JADGOT010000078.1 GCA_017882805.1 Glaciihabitans sp.
AACTGCCTACCGTGCTGGAGTTCCTGACGCTAAGCCTTTCGGCGGGCGAAAGTATTCTCGATGCGCTTCGCCGAATCGGGCGAATCTCTCGCGGTGAGCTGGCGGCAGAACTATCGACGGTCTCGCGGGAGGTCAGCACGGGCTTGCCGCTTGCCGACGCGCTCGATCGGCTTTCCGCCCAGCTCAGGATGCCGCCGCTGACCAGGGCGAGCGAGCAGATCAATGGCGCGCTCGAGCGCGGGACCCCGCTTGCCGAGGTTCTGCGTGCGCAGGCTCAGGATGCTCGCGAAAACACCAAACGGGAGCTGCTAGAGATCTCCGGCAAGAAGGAGGTCGCCATGCTGGTGCCACTGGTGTTCCTCATACTTCCGATCACGATTGCGATCGCGATTTTCCCAGGACTGTTCGTTCTGCAACTCGGCTTTGGTTGAGGTGGCACGATCGGCCGCCCGCTTTCGCGACGTCAGGCGCGGGCGATGATGGGAACCGCCCAGTTGATGGGCCACATGATGCCGAACTCGGGAGCCAACGGCACCCGCACTTCGGCCGAAGAGAACCCTGCCTCCATGAGCCGCCGCAGCAGGTCGGGTTCGCTGAACATTCGCATCTCGAGGGTGTCGCCGTCGCCCCCGTGGAAGATCAGATCGCTGTAGGTTTCCTTTTCGCCGTCGACGGTTGTGTTGTGCAGCACGCGTGAGCCGTCCTCGTCGACAATTCGGTAGTCGTGCAGCCGCGGGAAGTGCTCTCGCGTCTCGCCGTCCTTCTGGAAGGGAACGGTGAAAATGTAGACGCCGCCGGGTGCCAGTAGTCGGCGACTGTTCAGGAACGCGGCGTCGAGGCCCTCTGGAGGAACATGCTCGAACACGTCGGAGGAGATCACAAATCGCTGGAGTCCGAGCCAGTGTTTCGGACCATCCGCGATGTCGAGGTAGGGCTCCTGGTGGTAGTAGGTGTTGGTGTAGCCGAGCTTGGCCGCAAGCCCGATGGCGTAGCCATCCCAATCGCTCAGGCCAAGGCCGACGATGCTGCGATCTTCGGGGAACAGCGGCAAGATGAGCGGCTTGCCGAACAGCTCCATCGCCAGCATGTACACCACGGAGCGCATTCGCAGGCTGCTCCCGCACGACGCGCACGACTGAGCTTCGCGATTTTGCACGACGGCAAGCGGGACGTGCGTGTTCCCGTGCCCGCACACGTTGCACTCGAAATCAAGGCGAGGGCCGTCGTACTCGGGCTGCTCGGTCGCGTCGGGGATGGCAGGTTCGTCAGCCGGTGACGCTGAATCCTTGAGGGATTTACTACCCGCTCCCGCGAAAAGTCTCCGAACCCGATCTCGAGCGCCCATACGTTCCTCATTCTGTCCCTCGCGATCTTCCCATGCACGCCCCCGGGATGGCTTTCGAAAGTGGACCTTCGTGCGGGTACCTGTGGACAACTCGCACGTACTCGCAGTGTCAATGCAAACGTTGTGCCCATGCACACAGTCATTTGCAGAAGAGTGTATGAAAAGGTCCGCTCCGACGCAGGGGATGTCCCGGGCTGGGTCCTGATAACACTCATGACGGCTGGCCTTGTCATTGTCATTTGGGGTCTCGCCGGCCCCGCGCTCGCGAACGTGTTCCAGCAGGCCATTGATCGCGTCACCGGTTTCTAGATCGCCGTCGAAGTTGGGTGACGACCACGGGTCTGCCGTCGTTGAGTTCGTGCTGGTCGGGGCGCTTCTCACGGTGCTGACACTGTCGGTCATCCAGCTGGGCCTTGCGCTGCTGGTCCGCAACACAGTGCTGGATGCGGCGTCGGAAGGCGCGAGGTATGGCGCGCTCGCCGACAACAACATTGGCGACAGCGTGGGGCGAACGCGAGATCTGATCACGACTGCGCTCGGCCCGGGATACGCGCGTGACATCAGTGTTGCGCGGGGGAGTTACGACGGTTACCCGGCGGACATTGTGACGGTGAAGACCCCGCTACCCCTGATCGGGTTGATCGGAATCCCGCGTGGGCTGGAGGTGCACGGCCATGCGGCAATTGAGACGCTCCCGTGACGACGGCTCGGCCGCGCTCGAGTTCATCACCGCTGGATTCCTTCTACTTATCCCACTCGTGTACCTGGTTCTCGTCATGGCCGCCATTCAGGGCGGCGCACTCTCGGTCGAGGGTGCCTCGCGCCAGGCCGCCCGGGTCTTCGTGCAGGCGGCGGATGCCGGGAGCGCCCAGGACCGCGCACAGACCGCCGTCGATTTCGCGCTGGACGATTTCGGCCTGGGGGCAACCAATTCGACAATGAGAATTTCGTGCCGACCCAACCCCGCCGCGTGCCTGACTCGCCGAGGGTTCGTAACTGTCGTCGTCACGGCGAAAGTACCGCTACCGCTCGTGCCCAACGTTCTCGCGCTGACGACGCCACTTTCGGTGCCGATGACGGCCACCTCGACGGAACAGGTCTCGAGATTCTGGGGTGCGGGATGAGACGGATAGGCAACGACGACGGCTCGACACTGCTTCTCACCATCTTCTATTCGGCGCTCTGCCTGGCGCTCATCCTGCTGGTCGTGGCCGCAACATCCCTGTACCTCGAGCGCAAGCGCCTGTTCACCCTGGCCGACGGCGCGTCCCTCGTCGGCGCGGAGGCGTTCACGTTGGGCGATCCGACCACCACTACGCCAAGCGGCACGCGGCCGATTCTGACGTCGCACGAGGTCGCATCGGCGGTGTCCGACTATCTAGCCGACAACCCGGCGGACCACTTCGCCGCACTGCACGTCGAGCGGGCGCTCAGCACGGATGGCCGAAGCGCGACCGTCGAGCTCTCCTGCTACTGGACCCCACCGGTGCTGACCCTCTTCATGCCGAAGGGTTTTCGAATCCACGTAACCTCGATCGCGCGTTCAGTCTTCTCCTGACACAGAGGAGCGCTCGATGACAGACGACTCGGTCACGGTCACCTACCCAGTCCCGCATACAGCGCACACACGTTGATGTGCAGCGGGTACGGGGTCGACGCGTTGAGGTTTTCACCGACGCACGGCGCATCCTGCCCTGAGGAGTAGAGCACGCTGAGCAAGTCGATCGTGAACGGGATGTCAATGAGGCGTCCCTCCACCACGTCATTGCACTGTGGTGGGCCGACGGCGGTGCCATCCGGATTGGTCAGCTGCGAGAACGTGCCCGCCGCAGAAATGCGCATGAGCAGGTGCAGGGTTGTGTGGGACGAGAGCACGACATCCTGCGCTCCCTCGCCATGAAAGTGCCCGGTCTCGCTGCACAGGGCATCCGGCTGCACTCCGTTCGGAAGTGAAACTCCGCCGACAGTCATGGTCAGCTGGGTGAGCGTGGAATGGGGGAAGCCCTGCGCATCGACGACGTATTGCAGGCGAGCGCGGACGCCGGGCACGTGAACGCGCGAAGTCTCTGGAGGCCACCAACTCGCCACGTTGTTCTCGCTCCAGGTCACCACGTGGCCCGCGTGATCATCGAGAGTGATTTCCGCGTGATACGACGTGCCAAGGCACACGCCATCGAACTCGACTGACTGGTTGACGGCGTCCGCCAGCTCGCCCGTTACCTCGAGGGCGCCCTGGCCGGGCTTGCATGACGGTGCGGCGACCCCGGGTTGGAGGGTCAGTTTGAGGTCGTAGTGCACTGGGCGATCAGCCCCGATCGACCAGATTGCGTTGCCCCAGTCCTGGTCGGTGCGCGGAACATTCACCTGCCAGTCGACGTCTGTGTTGAGTTGCGGGAAGTTGGGGCTGGGCGGGCTCGCGATCGCCTGGTCTTCGGTTGGCGATATCACCCAATCCGAGCGACCGTTGGAGTAGCCCTGAGTCCAGTCGACCCGGAACACGGCGTAGCCGTCGTTGACGTTGCCGGTCAGGGGGATGTTGTACTCCGCCGGGCTCGGCAAGGTCGGACAGTATCCGAAGCAAGTGTCTCTAGCCAATGGAAGTACGAAGCGCTCAGTGTGCCGCTCATCGGCGCTCACAGTGACGGTGCTGACTGCGAGGTCGCCCGAGAAGCCGCGATCCCATAGTCGCTCGCCGGCCGCGGATGCGCCTCCTCGCGCTAGCCAGTAGTTATCGCACAGCGCCACCGGCCCCTGGGACCCGTGGTCGCTGAACCAGCCGAACCGGCCGCACTGAGTGCCCTCGACGGTCGCGACCGAGAAGCCTGCCGACGTGATCGTGTTGAGTCTGATGCGTTCAAGAGTCACTCGAGGGAGAGTGCGGTCGGGAGCCGCGGCGATTGCCCTCGACTCGTAGTTGGGGGCATCCTGCTGCCAGCTCGGCGATCCGACCGACGGGTACCAGCGAACGCAAACGAGAGTGTCCGAGCCCTCGGGCACGTTGAACGTGATTGTGGTGCGGCCCGTGTACCCCGCTGGGGCGTTGAGCTGTGCGATCTGGTCGGCGGTCGCGGTCGTCTCATAGTGGGCGAACTGAGTGAGGTCATCACCGGCGCGGCCGGCGTTGTTGCACGTCGCAGGAACCGTTGTGTGTTCGTGGAGGGTAGTTGCGCGAACCTCGACGCGCTCGCTTGAGTTGTGCAGTCCCTGAACGACGACGATGTTCGAACCGATTGTCGAGATCTGCGCTCCGGGGTGCGTCGGTGCCCCGCTCGTGTTGAACCGGATCGTATACGGCTGGCTGGCTCGCCCGAGGTAGTCTGTGCCGGTTACCGTTCCCACATACGCTGTGGCCGCGCGCAGGCCGTCGGCGTTGACGCAGCGAGTGGACCCAATCGGATTGGGTGCACCGTCGGACATCAGCGCCGCCGCAAACGCCGCAACTTCTCCGGCCGCGGGAGAGCTGGTCGGCAGAACTCTGACACTGCGCGGATCCGAGATCGGGGCAACAGACACCTGGTACGTCGCCGGCATACTGGCGAGGATGCCGATCGGCACTCCGTGCGCCGGATCGGCGTCGCAGTGCAGGTCCAATAGCCAGCCGTGACCCGCGCTCCACTCTGCGGTCGTGGGCGGATAGGCCGTCGCAACCAGCCCGAACGCGGGCGGATCATGCAGGATGTGGGCGACTGATCCGAGCAGCCCCGCCGGGCATCCGGATGTTGGCGGCGGAAGCAAGGCACAGCGATCGCCCGTCGCGGCGGTGGCAAACCCCCCAACTGTCGGGTCGATCGCCGGTGTGGAGGAGTGTGCTGCGGCATCCATCGCCCTGGCCAGGGTCGGGTCGATCGCCGTGGAGCTGCCGGAGAGCACGATCCGGGCATTGCCGCTTGAATTGATCTTCGGAGCCTTGGCAACATTCGCGCTCTTGAGTGCGGCAATCGCGTCGTTCCCGACGGCGACCGGTTCCACAATCGGGGCAATCGCTGTGCCAGCACTCGTCGTCGTGGTTTTGTGGCTTGCGAAATTCACGCCGATGAGCGCGCCGGCGATACCGACTGCGAGCACGGCGACGACTCCCACTACGGGGAGCAGCCAGGGAAGGCGGGCGAGGATTTTCATGCGGGCTTGAACTCCACAGTGACTTTGACCACCACAGGCGCGCTCGCATTGCCGGCCGCGTCATGGGCGATGAGCGTTATCGGCACCTCATACGAGTCGGTGGCGTCCAGTGGGAAACCAAAAGGCCCAAAAACGAAGGATCCGGATCCGCCGGTGATTTGCGCGCTTCCCGCCGCTACGGGTCCAACCGACGGCCAGGTGGCCGTTATTTTCACGACCCCGACGTTGTCCGTCGCGGTCGCGGATACTGTGCTCTTCTCCACATCGCCCGAGCCGTGCTGATAAATGAGCGTCGGGTTTGCGCCCGCGGACGTGAGTGCGGGCTTCGTGGAATCGCCTGCGTGCGGTGCGGTGCTTGTCGACGCGGATGGTGTCGGCTCGGGCTGTGTCGGCGCGACTTGTTCAGCTCTGTCGACAACCGGACAAC